>JBDUCP010000134.1:0-5309 GCA_040003405.1 Verrucomicrobiota bacterium | reverse complement strand
TCGGCCTGGACGGCAAAGGGGAACAGCTCATCCCGATTCCAAAAATTTCCGCCGTCCAGGGAATGCTCGCGCTGGAAGATGACTCATTGCTTTTTCGCGCGGCCAGTTACACGCAGCCATCGATTTGGTTCCATTGCGTGAAGGAAAAGGGAGAGCCGGTGAAAACGAAACTGGTCAACACATCGCCGGTGTCGTTCGACGATATCGAAGTCACGCGCGAATTCGCGACGTCAAAGGACGGCACGAAAATTCCGCTCAACATCGTGCGCAAGAAAGGAACGAAACTCGACGGCCAGAATCCGACTCTGCTCTACGCCTACGGCGGTTACGGCATCAGCATGTCGCCTAATTTTGATTTCACGCACCGTCTTTGGTTCGATCGAGGCGGCGTCTATGTCGTGGCGAACATCCGCGGCGGCGGCGAGTTCGGGGAGGAATGGCACAAGGCCGGCAATCTCACGCGCAAACAAAATGTGTTCGATGATTTCGCGGCTGCCGCGGAATACCTGGTGAAGCAGAAATGGACGCGCCCGGAAAAACTCGCGGTCATGGGCGGCAGCAACGGCGGACTGCTGATGGGCGCAATCATCACGCAGCACCCTGATCTGATGCGCGCGGTCGTATCATCGGTTGGAATTTACGACATGCTGCGTGTCGAGCTCGCGCCGAACGGCGCATTTAACGTCACCGAATTTGGCACCGTGAAAGATCCGGAGCAATTCAAGGCGCTCTACGCCTACTCGCCCTATCACCACGTCTCCGACGGAACGAAGTATCCCTCCATTCTCATGATGACCGGCGCGAATGACGGACGCGTCGCGCCGTATCACTCACGCAAAATGGCCGCGCGCCTCGAGGAAGCTAACAAATCCAGCAATCCAATTTTGCTGCGCACAAGCACGAGCTCTGGCCACGGCATCGGTACCGCACTCAGCGAGCGCATCAAACAACTGGCGGATATTTATTCCTTTCTCTTCGCGCAATTGGAAATGAAAGACGGGGCGGGACCCGCCAAGCCGAAATAACCGGGAGCGCCAAAGGAGCGCGGGTCTGGTGCGAGGTGACGAATGTTAGATTGCCAACCAGATCGGCGCCGAAGTTCGATCTATCTTGGTTATGTCTGCTTATCGGATTCCATCCTGCCGCGTCCGATCAGTGCAATGGTTGTTCGCGCTGGGGTTAAGCCTCGTCTCATGCGATCAAACGCCGGGGCTTTCCACAAACACGGCGCCGGTCGATGCCAATCGGGCTCCTCAGACCGCGAGCACGCAAGATTTGAAGCAACGGCAGATCGCGTTCCTCAATCGCATTCGCGAGGCCGACCCGCAGCACCGCACGATTGATCGCGCGCTCTTGAATGAGCAAAACGACCTGGGGTTAGTCCTCGATCGCAGTGTGGAAATGGAGAAAATTCCAGCGCTGATGCGCACGATGCTCACGCAGATGGCCGGGGAGTTTCCCAATCAGGATCTGACGGTTGTCGCTTACGCGCCCTCGGATCCGCCGCGTAAAATCGGCACGGCTCATTTCAACGCCCGCACACGCGATATGAGTTACACGCGCGATTAGAAGAAGCAGCTACCAACTGAGGAATTTTTTATGCCAGATACTGTTGATGATTTTATGAAACGCTTCGGCGGCGGCGGGACCGTGGACGATCAGCAGGCCGCGCAATACCACGACCGCTTCGTTTCCACGAAACCCGAAGATCGTCAGTTCGACAACGGCGCCTACCACGACGCCGTCACCGAGCACCTCGGAACACTGCCGGATAACCAGTTCCAGGAGGCTGCGCGAAACGCTGTCGCTCAAGCGCCTCCCCAGCAACGGCAGGGACTTCTCGGCGATTTGTTAGGCGCACTTTCCGGCGGCGGGGGCGGCGGCCTGGGACAAATCGCCGGAATGCTGGGACTCGGTTCCACTGATCCGCGGCAGATGAGTGATAACGATGCCGCGAAGGTGATGGATTACACCCGCAAGGAACATCCGGAACTGCTGCGCCAGACGGTTGAAGAAAAACCGTGGTTCGTAAAAGCGATGGGCAATCCAATTGTCATGGGAGCGCTTGCCATGGCCGCCAGCAAGCTCCTCAGCAGCCGGCGACGAAACAGCTAAATCTCACGCGGTTAAAAACCAAACATCGAAAGAAAAAATTATGGGTCTGTTTAATAATCTAATGTCAAAAATCTTCGGTCACGCGAACGCGAACGGAGCGCAAGCTTCCACCGGCGCCTCGGGGCAAACCGGCGTTGGCGGTGCTCCTGCAGCGGGTGCCGGCGCAAGTTCATCGGGCGCTCCCGCGCAAAACGTGGATGTAGCCGCGATTCTTGACGGACTCGCCGCGAAAAATTCGGAAAAGCTGGATTGGAAACATTCCATCGTCGATCTGATGAAACTGGTCGGCATGGACAGCAGCCTCGCTGCGCGCAAAGAGCTCGCGAAAGACCTGAACTACACGGGCGACACCAACGATTCCGCCACCATGAACATGTGGTTGCATAAAGAAGTGATGAAGAAGCTGGCGGAGAACGGCGGCAAAGTTCCGCAGGATCTGCTGAACAGATAGAAGCAGCTAACGCTCGGCCAACACCTTCGCGGTCTTGGGAAAGTTGCGCTTCATTTATTCGCCGACACCTACGCGTTTCCCTCTTCGCCGACCTCGGGGACTCCACGGGTAATATCCGACTTACGCTGGCCCGCTTCCAGCATGCGCACGCGCTTGTCGAGATACGGTAATCGAAGGGTGAGGGTGAGACCTTTGCCTTCGTTGCTTTCGAGGGACAGTTCGCCGCCGTGTTCGCGCACAATGCGGCGCACGATGAGCAGACCCAGGCCCGAACCGGAAGTTTTCGTGGTAAAGTACGGCTCGAAGACCCGGCTCAAACTTTCTGCCGTCATGCCTCCGCCGGTGTCGGTAAAGGTGATATTCACATGGGTCGCATCCATATCGGTGCGAATGCGGAGAATGCCGCGCCGTTTCATCGCTTCGAAACCGTTCTTGATCACGTTATAAAAGACCTGCTTCATCTGATCGCGGTCCAGTTCGAGCTGAGGAAGATCGGAGCGGAGTTCCTGCTCCACCACAATGTCGCGGTCTTCGATTTCCGGAGCGAAAAAACGCACGGCCTCTTCCACTAACGCATTCACATTTTCCGGATGGAGCTGCGGTTTCGACGGCCGGATCGCCTGCAAGAACTGCGTCACGATGGAATCGAGACGGGTGATTTCCGCGCGTGAAATCGCGATCGCTTCTTGCAACTCCTCCTTCACCTTGCCGCTCAGCTTGCCCACTTTGCGCTCCATTAATTGCAAATGGATGTGCAAAGAATTGAGCGGATTCCCGATCTCGTGCGCCACGCCCGCGGCGAGCAGCGTCAGCGCATTGAATCGTTCCGACTCGATCGTCTTCTCGGTCGAGCGCCGGCTCTCGGTAATGTCGCGAAGAATAATCGCGTGTCCCACCGGCTCGCTGTGGCGATCTGCGCCGTCCTTCGGCGTTCGGCGCTCGATGACCAGCGGCACGATATAAAAATTGAGAAAACGGTTGGCCGGATAAAAAATTTCCATGTCGCGACTGACCGCGCCTTCCGATTGCGAAAGCGCTTTCCAATCAAGGCCCCGCACACGCTCATCGAGTCGCTTGCCGATTGATTTCTCCGCTTCGAGTCCGAAAAGATCGCAGGCCGCGTCGTTCACATAAGTGATGCGTCCCTGCGCATCGGTCACGATGATCCCTTCCTGGATCGCGTTGAAGACTGTCTCGATCAGTCCCTTTTCCTGCGCGAGCTGAAGCAGATAATTCTGCACCTCCTCCGGCCCGACGCGGCCGAGGCGCTCGATCAATTTATCAAGAAAACCAGACTTCATTGCATTCCCTGAACCCAGCGGTGCCGTTGAGGGCTCGCTTTCGCCAGAAGCATTGCCATGTAATATGCGTTCGCAACTCCGATGAAGGTACAAACATGACGGGGAATGCGGCACGCGCAGGTAGCAGCGATGAACTCAAACAGTTCTATGATGCCGAGTATTACCTTAACGATTGCGGCGGCTTTGAAGCATTCCGTCGCTCGGGCGGGAAACAAATCGAAGACGTTCGGCATCAGGTGATGATCGAGCTATCGCGATTGACAAGCGCGCGGTGCGCGCTCGACCTGGGATGTGGTCGGGGCGAGATCGCGTATCAACTTGCCCTTGGCGGCGCCCGCGTCACGGCAGTTGATTACTCCGCCGCGGCGATTGAACTGGCGAAAAGCTGTTTGGATGGTGCGCCCGCCGAATTGCGCCAGCGCATCGATATCAAATGCGCGGATGCCACAACGACGACGTTTGGGCAAACCTTCGACCTTGCTCTGGCCGGTGACCTGGTTGAGCACCTGTCTCCCGGGGAGGTAGCAAACCTGTTCGCGAACGTGTCGCGGCACCTCGAAGCGCACGGCGTTTTTGTTATCCACACCTATCCGAACCTCTGGTTTTACAAATATCATCACCCTCGTGTTCGCACTGCAGCCGCCAAGTTGGGCCGCTTCATTCCAGCCGAACCGCGCACTCGCTACGAGTTGTTGATGCACATCAACGAACAATCTCCCGCAGGCCTGCGCCGCCAGTTGGCCAAGGCTTTTCCGCATGTTTGCGTCTGGGTCGGCGCGCCGGACGCTCCAGCGGAGGGACTCTTGCGCAAGCTCAGTCGTAATGAATTGATTGGCGCTCCGGATATTTATGCGCTGGCCTCGCACTCACCGCTCGATCTGGAAGGGGCAAGAAAACTGTTAACTCAATTGCGATTGCCAGATTCTGCGGTGGGTCAAATCACCATTGAGATGATGTCGCCGCCATCGCAGATGACGGTCAACGTCCCGGTCAGCGTCCCTGTTCGGGTACGAAATAATTCCGCGGTCCGGATTTCCAGCATGCCACCACATCCCGTGAGGATTTCCTATCATTGGTATGACCACCCGACGGGCGAACTTGCGATATTCGAAGGCCTGCGAACGCGCTTGCCTCGACCGGTCCAGCCGGGCGAAACACGTGACCTTCTCACAACCGTTCAACCTCCGGAAAAGCGCGGTGATTACCGCCTGGAGGTAATGCTGGTGCAGGAGGGCTGTCGCTGGTTTGATGACGCCGCAACCTGCGTTATGCGCGTCAACTGAGTATCAGCGGACTGGCGCGGTGGCGCCACGCGGCATGCGCGGCTCGTAGCTATCGACGGTTTGCCAATGCTTCTGCCGCACGGAATAAAAGGGAAAGGTCACGACCGTGGTCGCCGTCGCCTGACTTAAACGGAGAAGCCGGTTACTCGTCCGCGGCGG
>JBDUCP010000133.1:0-5313 GCA_040003405.1 Verrucomicrobiota bacterium | reverse complement strand
CGTAAAAGCGCGCGGCCGAGATGGCCATGGCGGCGTTGCGCACATTGAATTCGCCAACGAGCGGCAGGACGTAATGATCTTCGCCGAGGGTGAAGCGGGATTCTGCGGCGGAATAGGCGACATCGCGGATTTGTTGCGCGCAATTTTCGGAGAAGCCGATGCTGATGACAGGCGCGAGGCAATTCTGCGCGACCTCAACGCAGTTTACGTCGTCGCCGTTGAGCAGGACCATGCCATTTTGCGGCACGATGTTGAGGAGGCGGCGGAAGCTGAGCTTGATCTCGTCGAGGTTGTTGAAGATGTCGGCGTGATCGAACTCGATATTGTTCACGATGACGAGCTCGGGCAGGTAATGCACGAACTTGGAACGCTTGTCGAAGAAGGCGGTGTCGTATTCGTCGCCCTCGATGACGCAATACTTTGATTCGTGGAGGTGCGCGCCCTGACCGAGATTTTTCGGAATGCCGCCGATGACGTAGCTCGGGTCGAGCTCGCCGACAGTCATGATCCAGGCCAAAAGTGCGGTCGTGGTGGTCTTCCCGTGGGTGCCAGTGATGACGAGATTGTGTCGGCCACGCAGGTAAAATTGCTTCAGGATTTCCGGGAGCGAGACGTAGTAAAGCTTGCGGTTGAGGACGGCTTCGACTTCGGGATTGCCGCGTTTCATGGCGTTGCCGATGACGATGATCTCGGCGTCGGCGGGAATGTTTTCCGGGCGAAAGCCTTGCTGCAAAGCGATGCCGCGGCTCTCCAGAAAGGTGGACATGGGCGGATAGATATTTTCGTCCGAGCCGGTGACGATGAAGCCGCGTTCGCACAAAGCCGCTGCGACCGAGCCCATGGCGGTGCCGCAAATGCCGATGAAATGGAAATTACGTGGCGCTCCCGTCACGCGGAATCCTTTACGCTGCGAGGAAGTGTTTGGCTACTGAAACGCCATCGTGTTTCGGCTCGACATCGCAGCGACCTCTCATCATCCTGACTTTATCGAATGAACGCCGCGCAAAAAATTTTAGCGAACACAGTGGCGTTGTCGTGTTGCGCCGGCCTTGCGATTGCCGCCAGTTCGTCGACCAAAGAAGCGCGCGTCACCCAAATCATCCGCGATGTGAGGCTGCTGCCTAACGAAGCCCTGCCGCGCCCTGCCCAGGTCAACGATCGCGTCGCCGAAGACACGGGCGTGCGCACCGGCGGCGAGTCGCGCTCGGAGCTGACCTTTCGCGATCTCACCATCACGCGTCTCGGCGCCAACACGATTTTCAGTTTCAACAAAGCCGGGCGCAACGTGCATCTCGACAGCGGCTCGATTTTGTTGCGCGTTCCGAAAGATTCCGGCGGCGGCGCGATCAAGACGAGCGCGGTGACGGTCGCCGTTACCGGCACCACTTTGATTCTCGAAACGAGCGGCGGCGGCCGGAGCAAATTGATCACGCTCGAAGGCGGCGCGCGGCTTTCACTCGTTAGGCATCCGCGCGAGTCGCGCTACGTGAAGGCCGGGCAGATGCTCGATGTCCCCGCCGGCGCGACCACGTTGCCGATGCCGGTGGACATCGATCTCAACAATGTGATGAAAACGCATCCTCTCATTACCGATTTCCCGCCGTTGCCGAGTCGCGATCTCATCGTGGCGGCGGCGCAGCAGCAAAATCCTCCAGGTTATAGCGGTCCATCATTTCCCATCGCGCCGATCATCGGGGACATTGTGGGCGGCTTGATCGGCGGTCAGCGCGGCGGCCACAAAAACCCGCCAAGTAGGAATCCTCCGGGAGCGGCTGCTGTGGGAGAAAGCGCGCCAACTCCCACTCCCGCAGACGGGGTAACCCGTCAGCCTGGGCGAACAAAAACACCAGGGACGACAGCAACGAACGCGCAAAGTACGGTGCAGCCATCGCCCTCGCCGATCGCGCGAAAACGCGCCGTTAAAAAGCCGACGCCCCCACCTGGGCCGCGCTAAGTCTTCGCTCCGATCAACGCGAAGATTTCCACTGGCTGCGTTTTTCCCTTCACCTGAACGACCCCAACACTGCGCAGCTCAAATTCATCGCGAATCAATTCCGCGGCGCGTATCCCGACTAAAATATCCGCATCGTGAGTTCGCGTGAGCGACTCCAGGCGCGACGCTAAATTAACTGCATCACCGATGACCGTCGGGTCGGCCTTTTCCTGAGAGCCGATGTTGCCGCCGACCACGTCGCCGTGATGCAGCGCGACGCCGATCGCGAACGGCGCGATCCCTTCCGCTGCCCATTTTTCATTCAACGCGCGCAACTCGCGCCGCATCGCCAGTGCCGCGCGCGCGCACGATTTCGCATCTTCCGCCGCGCCACGGCTGCTCACGTTTCCCCACACGGCCATGACGGCGTCGCCCATGAATTTGTCGAGCGTGCCGTTATTATCAAAAACCGCCGCGGTCATGCGGCCGAGGTATTCGTTGAGTTGTTTAACCAGCGTCTCAGGATCGGCGCTTTCGGTCCTCGCGGTGAATCCGACGATGTCGGAAAACAAGATCGTCGCGGGAAGGCGCACGCCGCGCAGACTGCTGTAGAAGCTATCGGGATTATCGAGAATTTCCCGCACCAGGTTTTTCGAAACGTAACGTTCGAGGGTGCGACGAGTGCGCATCTTCTCGATGCGTTCCAGGACATACTCGAAGCCTAACGAGAGGAAGCCGCCGCCGAGAAATGCGATCAGCACCGGCACTACTACGACTAGCAACCCGGCGCGATCGTAAGCCAGGCGCACCAACGAAAGGTAAGCCACCGAAACCGCCATCAGCGCGAGCAACGAAACGAGCGGTCGCCTAACGAGTGCAACAAACGCCCAAGCCAGCAACCCGGCTACGCCAACAAGGATGAGATCGATTCTCTCCGAGGTGTTACGTAGAAATTCGTGATCGATCGCCGCGGCGATCGCTTGCAAATGCAGCGCAGGACCGAGCGTGTTCGGGTCCATCGGCGTGGCCACGAAATCGTGCATCACCTGCGCCGACGCGCCGATGATCACAACTTTGTCTTTGAAGAAAGCGCCATCCGCGTAATTCGCGCGCCAGAGTTTCGGATCGAAAACTTCGTAAAGCGGGCGTGGCGGGTAGGCGTTATTCGCGCTGAAGCGCAGCACATGTTGTTTCCGGTCGCGCGGCACATCGGCCGCGTGCCCGAGCTTTTCGAGCGCGCGCGCGGAGAAAGATTCGAAGACTTCTTCTCCCGGGAAAGATTGTTGACCGGCCAACTCGCGATCCGAGCGGCTAAAGTAAATCCCGCGCGCGATTCCATCCACCGAATCCGGCCAAAAATTCACAAAGCCCACGCGATCATCCGCCAGCGGCGCCGATGGAATCAGCGTCGCATTCGGAACAACAATTTGGTGCGCCTCCCCCGCGTCAATGTTCGCGCCAACGACCACACGATCACGATGGCGTTCGAGCGCATTGTGCAGCACAGGGTCGCTATCATTAGGCGGATTGAAGAGCAGATCGAAAAGGACGAGCCGCGCGCCCGCGCCGCAAAGCTTGTCGAGCAACAGCGCCCAGACTTCACGCGACCACGGGAACTGCCGCTCCGTCATCAACTGCAACGCGCGATTATCCGTGATCTCTTCCGGCAACAACGGCGGCAGTTCCAGCGTGCTCTGGTCGATCCCGAGAAAAACAAAATCGGGACGCGTCGCCGTCTTGCGGCCTTCGCGCTGCAGAAAATTCTCGTAGTTTTGTTCCTGCCGCCAAATCGCCGAGACGAAAGGAAAGTCCGGGAAAAAATGGACCGCTATAATTACGCTGGCGCAGAACGCGCAAATCGCCGCCACCACGATGCCCCGATGCCGGCTGAGCCATTCCATGCCGTGGATTTTAGAAGCCGCCCCGCGTTCCCCCAAGCGAAACAATTTGTTATTTACGATGATGTGATTATTTTCCGGCCCGCGAACGCC
The DNA here is from genome assembly GCA_040003405.1 of Verrucomicrobiota bacterium. Classification (GTDB taxonomy): domain Bacteria; phylum Verrucomicrobiota; class Verrucomicrobiia; order Chthoniobacterales; family UBA10450; genus JBDUCP01. Next base: position 1,389 of record JBDUCP010000133.1, on the reverse strand, counting down.
CGATGGCGCCGCGACGATCTGCCCACCTGATCCCGCCTGGCGGGATCTAATCAGCGAATGAGGTCGCGCAGATCATAATAAAAGAAACAATTCGCTGAAAGAGGAGCCCGCCAAGGCGGGTCAAACAAAATGCCAAGAGCCACTAACGCCCCCGCCAGCCGGGAGCGACGCAAACGCGTTCTCGATCAAGCCAAGGGTTACCGCGGCCGCCGTTCCAAACTTTTCCGTTACGCGAAAGACGCGACGATGAAGGGAAAGTATTGGGCTTATCGCGATCGCAAAACGCGCAAACGCACTTTCCGTTATCTTTGGATCCAGCGCCTGAACGCCGCCGTCCGCGCGCTCGGTCTCACTTACAGCCGGTTCGCCGAGGGCTTGAAAGCCGCGAACATCGGCCTCGATCGCAAGATTCTTTCCGACCTCGCCATCACCGACGAAGTCGCGTTCAAAGGAATCGTCGAGCAGGTGAAGACCGCGCTCGAGAACAAAGCGAAAGCGAAGAAGGCGGCGTAGGGTTTGCGTTGACTCGATAAAGCGTTGAAGCGTTGAAGCGAGTCCGCTGCAACGCTTAACGCTTCAACGTCTCAACCCATGTCACACGAGCTGGAACAACTGCGCACCACCGCGCTGACTGAAATCGCCACCGCGACCGACGAGCAAACGCTCGAGGCCGCGCGCGTCCGCTATCTCGGCCGCACCGGCAGCATCTCGGCTTGGGCCGATCGGATGAAATCGCTCAGCAAGGAAGAGCGCCCGATCGTGGGCAAACTCTTGAACGAAGCGCGCACGAGCGTCACCGCCGCGATCCAGGAAAACGTCGAGCGCCTCCGCGCCCGGAAGGAATCGAGTGATCTGGCGAACATCGACATCTCGCTCCCGGGAACCGCAGCAGAACTCGGCACGCTTCATCCCCTCACCCAGATGCTCGATCGCGGCATCGGCATTTTTCGGCGGATGGGTTTCGCGCTCGCCGAAGGACCAGATGTCGAAACGGAATGGCATTGCTTCGACGCGCTCAACACCGCGCCCGATCATCCCGCGCGCAACGAACAGGACACGTTTTTTTTGCCGGATGGGCGGGTGCTCCGCACTCACACTTCGACGGTGCAGATCCGCACCATGGAAAGCGCGCCGCCGCCGATCCGTGTTATCGCTCCAGGCGCTGCCTATCGTCGTGATGAAGTGGACGCCACGCACAGCGCGCAATTTCACCAGATCGAAGGGCTCTACGTGGACGAGGGCGTCAGCGTTGCGGACTTGAAAGGGACGCTGGAATTTTTCCTGCGCGAACTTTTCGGCGCTGACTCGCAGGTCCGTTTCCGGCCACATTATTTTCCCTTCACCGAGCCGAGCTTCGAGATCGACGTGAAATCGAAAGCGCTCAAAGGC
>JBDUCP010000132.1:0-5358 GCA_040003405.1 Verrucomicrobiota bacterium | reverse complement strand
AAAGACACGCCGGGCAAAATCGCTTTCGTTTGCCGTAAAGCGATGCAACCAATGGACCCGCGCTACAGCGTTCCCTCGTGCGCGGCAGTCTGCGTTTATCCGAATCTGGTTCGCGTCGCCAAAAAATTTCTCGGTAATTCCGGCGTTAAAGTCGCCTCGGTCGCAACTGCATTTCCGACCGGCCTCATGCCGCTGCGCCTGAAACTCCAGGAAGTCCGCAGTGCCGCACGCGATGGCGCCGATGAAATCGACATGGTCATCGACCGCGGGCAATTTCTCGCCGGTAATCACAGCCGCGTCTCCGACGAAATCGCCGCGACCAAGGAAGCCTGCGCTGCCGCGCACCTGAAAGTGATCCTCGAAACCGGCGAGCTGCAAACCTACGACAATGTCCGGATCGCGAGCGATATCGCCATGCGCGCCGGCGCCGACTTCATCAAGACATCGACCGGCAAGATCTCACCCGCTGCCACCATGCCGGTGACGCTCGTCATGCTGGAAGCGATCCGCGATTACTTTTACGAAACCGGAATCCGCATCGGCATGAAACCGGCGGGCGGCATCCGCACCGCCAAGCAAGCGCTCGCCTATCTCGTTATGGTCAAAGAAACGCTCGGCGACGATTGGCTCACGCCTGATCTGTTTCGCTTCGGCGCCAGCACCCTCGCCAACGATGTCCTCATGCAAATTGCGAAGACGGTGGACGGCAACTACCAGAGCGGCGATTATTTTTCCCTGCCCTAAATCCTGGCGGTCGCTCCGGGGGAATGCCTTGTGAGAGTCATTTCTTGGGGACGGGAGGTTGCGTGTTCCACAATTCGTCAAAGCGCTGCTTATTGACCGGCAGCCAATGTTCTTTTGCCGTGCTGAAGAGCGTCCCCACGATCTCGGCCCGATCGGTAAACTGAGAAACAGTCGCACCCCCATTGCTGCGGAGGAAAGCGATCGAAAAGGAGTCGCCCATGTTACCCTCAGGATGAACAGCAGCGGCGAGCGAAGCGTAAACAGCCGGAAAATCGAAGGCGCGTCCGTTCACGGCGGCAACATCGCCACCGCCGGAACCGAAATTAACACTGCCGGAACCGTTGCGGCGAATGGAGAGCCACCAGCCGTTGGGAGTGCCTATCCTGATGAGAGACACTTCTGCGAGCGCGGGAAGAGGTCGCGGTTCCTCACCGGGCAACATTCCGGCGAAGGAAACCAGGCAAACGACAATGACGAACCTAGTGCACATGGAAATGCGGGAACGAAAGCGAGCCTGGCAATGTCGGCACCCATTGTCACGACAAAAAATGACCCGGGCGCCCAGGGCGCGAAAATCAATTATGCGACGGACAATCGCGAGTAGCGACGCGACACCATTCGGAGTAGATGAAGCGGATGAAGATGCGGCTGGTTCCTGCGATTGCTTTGTTTTGCATCTTCGCGAGCGCAACCAAACTTCCGGCCACCGGGATCGATGCCAACAGCACCGTCTTTATTATCCTGATGGAGAACCATAACTGGTCAGGTATCAGAGGGAGCACCTCCGCGCCTTACATTAACAACACGCTCTTGCCGATGGCTTCCTACTGCGATCAATATTACAACCCGCCCGGCATTCACCCAAGCTTGCCCAATTATCTTTGGCTCGAGGCCGGTACCGGCTTTGGCATCACGAACGACAGCCCGCCTTCGATCAATCACCAATCAACCACGAACCATTTCGTCACCCGGCTGAGAAACGCCGTCATCTCCTGGAAGACCTATCAGGAAAACATCACCGGCGTCACCTGCCCGACGACTGACAGCTATCCTTATTACGTCAAACATAACCCGTTCGCTTACTTCGACGATGTTGTCGCCAGTGGCTGCACCAGCGTGATGCGACCTTTCACCGAGCTAGCCTCTGATCTCGCGAACTCTACCGTCGCGCATTATAATTTCATCACGCCGAATATTTGTAATGACATGCACGATTCCTGTGCGCCGACAAACAATGCGGTGAGGCAAGGTGACAATTGGCTTTCGCAGAATGTCCCGGCGATCCTGCAATCAGCGGCTTACCAGAACAACGGCCTCCTTCTTATTACTTGGGATGAAGGCCAGAGCGGGAGCGATGGACCCATCGGGATGATTGTCCTTTCCCCGCTGGCGAAAGGGGGCGGCTATCACAACTCCCTGCGCTACACGCATAGCTCTACCTTGCGCACCTTCCAAAAGATTTTCGGAGTTACTCCCTACCTCGGTGGCGCTGCTACGGCATTAGACTTAAGCGACCTCTTTGTTCCCGGAGCTATACCAAATGGTGACCCGCAGCTTGCCATTGAAAACGTCACGCACACCGTCAATGGCGCGACGATTAGTTGGACGAGCCAGCCCGGGATCACGTACCGCTGCCAGTGGAAAAGCCAACTTATCGGTGCCACCTGGCAGTCGATCACGCCCGCTTTCACCGGCACCGGTAGTGTTCTTTCCTGGACGGATGACGGCACGCAAACCGGCGGTCCAGCGCCGCAGCGTTTCTATCGCGTGATCGTGCCTTAGATTCGGGCTTGGGCCGGGGCGTTGCCGCTCGCTTCAGGCGATGGTAGATAAGGAAATGGTGACGCGACTATTCTTGTATCTCGCGCTGGCGTGCGCCTTCGCACGACCAATCGGCGCGCAGACCTACCAGGGCCGCGAGTTAGTGCAGGCGCAGTTACTCGCGAATGCGGATGCGGTCGTGCCGGGAAAGCCATTGATGGTTGGTCTGCTGCTGAAGATGGCGCCGCACTGGCATACCTATTGGAAATTTTCAGGCGATGCGGGACTGCCGACGGAAATCAAATGGACGTTGCCGACGGGCTGGAAAGCCGGCGACATTCAATGGCCGCTGCCGAACAAGCAGATCGACCCGGGCGACATCGAGACCTACGGCTACGAGGATGAAGTTTTGCTGCTGCAGGAGATCACGCCGCCAGCGACGATAGGTGCTTCTTCAGTCAATCTCACGGCGGAGGCGAGCTGGCTCGTCTGTGAAAAACTTTGTATTCCGGGTGGCGCAAAACTGCAACTGGTCCTGCCGGTGTCGGATAAAAATGTGCCGGACAAGGGCGAGCTTTTTGCCAGCTACCGTCGTTTGCTGCCGCAAAGTTGGCCGGGGGAAAAGGTAGCCAGTGCGAGTTGGTCGCGGGTGGGAAAGGAATTGCGTCTCACCGTCACAAGCGCCGCCTTAGAAAATTATCCGGCCGCGCAATTCTTTCCCTTGCCGGAAGCGAACGTAGTGGTCGGTCACCCGAAGACGGAACGCAGCGCGAACGGCCAAGTCATTTTTCATGTGCCGATCGAAAGCAGCGACAGAAATTTGTCGGCCCTCAATGGCGTGATCGCATTCGGGCAAGCGGAAAATGGACCGGAGCGAAATGGCTGGACGCTACCAGCCACTCTCGCCGCGGCCTCCCCGGCGCAGGATGCCGGCAACGTCTGGAAATTTCTGCTCTTCGGGCTATTGGGCGGGTTCATTTTAAATCTGATGCCGTGCGTCTTGCCGGTGATCTCGCTCAAGATTTTCGGATTCATCCAGCACGCCGGGCAAAGCCGACGGCGGATTTTGCGCAGCGGCCTGGCCTTTGTCGCCGGGATCTTCGCGTGGTTCGTCGGGCTCGCGTTCCTGTTGATGATTTTAAAGTCGTTAGGCCGGGAGATTACGTGGGCCTTTCAGTTCACCAATCCGTATTTTGTTCTCGTCATGAGCGCAGTCGTGCTCGTGTTTGCCTTGAATTTATTTGGCGTGTTCGAAATCGCGTTGCCGCAATTTGCCAATCGCGGTCTGCTCGGATGGACGGCGCGGGAAGGCGACGCCGGCTCTTTTTTCCAAGGCGTGTTCGCGACGGTCCTGGCGACGCCGTGCACCGCGCCGTTCCTCGGCACCGCGCTCGGCTTCGCCTTTACCCAATCGGGCTGGATGATTCTACTCATGTTTCTCGCCATCGCGACCGGTATGAGCGCCCCGTATCTGTTGCTCTCGGCCCAACCCGCGTGGCTGCGGCTGCTGCCAAAGCCCGGCGCGTGGATGGTGCACGTGAAGCAGTTGATGGGATTTTTTCTGCTCGCGACACTGCTCTTTCTCCTCTGGGTGCTCGGCGCGGAACGCGGCGCGGAAGCGATCATCTGGGCGTCGTGTTTCTTGCTCGCGCTCGGTCTCGCGTGCTGGATGAAAGGGGCGTTCCTCGGCCCAACGGCATCGATCGCGAAACGAGCACTCGTGCTCATGCTCATGCTCGCGCTCGTAATCGCCAGCGGATTTTATTTCATCGGCGCGAAGTTTAACTCAACGACAACGGCATCAGCCGAAACTCACGGGGACTGGCGATCCTTCACGCCAGAGCAATTACAGATCGAGCTCGCGCAGGGACACACGGTCTTCGTCGATTTCACCGCGGCGTGGTGTCTGACCTGCAAATTCAACGAAGCGACCGTGCTCGAAAGCGCCGCCGTCCGCGACGCATTTCAGCGCCACGGCATTATCAAATTCAAAGCCGACTGGACGAACGCCGATCCGGCCATCACAAAAATTTTGAAACAATTTGGCCGCCCCGGTGTCCCATTGTATGTGCTGTATCCCGGAGAAAAAACACCGATGGTGTTTCCGGAGTTGCTCACGCAAGGAATGATCCTTGAAAAACTCGAAACCGTTACGCCGCAGGTTGTGGCCCAATAAAAAATATGAAAACAAAACTTAGTCTCCTGCTCTGTCTCGCCTCCACCGCAATGTTCGCAGCCGATTCCCCACCGGTCGGCAGTGCTGCGCCGGATTTTTCGGCCATCGATTCCAAAGGCAAAACGCAAACGCTCGCGCAATACAAAGGCAAATACGTCGTGCTCGAGTGGTTTAACCCGGAGTGCCCGTTCGTGAAAAAGCATTACACCGGTGGCAATATGCAGAATTTGCAGAAGGAATTTACTGGCAAAGGCGTTGTCTGGCTGAGTGTCGATTCGTCCGCGGATGGCATGGAAGGCAATCTCACTGCAGAAGGAGCGGAGAAGAAAATTGGCGAGTGGAAGACGCAGCAGACCGCGCTTCTGCTCGATGCGGATGGCAAGGTCGGGCACGCCTACGGCGCGAAGAACACGCCGCACATGTTCATCATCAATCCGGAAGGGAAAATTGTTTACGAAGGCGCGATCGATAGCAAGGCCTCGACCAAGCCCGATGACATTGCCGGCTCGACCAACTACGTGAAAGTGGCGCTGGAGGAATCGCTCGCGGGCAAGCCGGTTTCGACGGCGAATACCAAGCCCTACGGTTGCTCGGTGAAATATAAGTAGCCTTACAGTTTGCCCGAGAAGCGCGAAGCCAGTCGCAGGATTGGCAACGGCGTTAACCTAACGAACACC
>JBDUCP010000131.1:0-5388 GCA_040003405.1 Verrucomicrobiota bacterium | reverse complement strand
TCTCAGCGACTTCATTGCTCGCCCAATCACCATCCCCCTCCGCGAGCGCATCACCGTCAGCGAGCGTGGCCAAACGCAAACACAAGAAAAAGGAGACCGCTCCGGTCACTACCGTTGCCACATCCCCAGCTCCAGCCGCAGTATCACCTACGCCGGCTAAACAGCCTTGGTTCAAGTCGAGTAAACCTTCCCCTACACCGGCTTCATCCCCGGTAGCGACTAAGCAAACTCCGACGGTGCCCTCAACAAGCACCACTCCGGCTGCCGGCGCTGGACCAGGCATGGTATGGGTGAACACCGAGACTCATGTTTACCACAAAGCAGGCTCGCGCTGGTACGGTAAGACCAAGAAGGGCAAGTATATGACCGAGCAGGACGCCATGACGGAAGGCGACCATGCTGACAAAGGGGAAGCTAAGAAAAAGCCTTAGACGTTAGGTATAACTGTAGCCACGCCCTGGCGCAATTTCTGGCGCAGCCTCAGGGCGGTCTGATTTTGAATTGGTTATCGGCTGCGCGAAATCCTGGGCGAGCCGGCGAACGACAGCTCGCGCAACGAATGTTACATAACAATAAGTTGCCTTCGCTTGGCTACAGGCAGGATCTTATGAACATTAAACTCCCCAGTAGAAATATCCCGCCTCTTGGTGAGGCGTATCGTCGTGCGCGAAGGGCTTATGGGCTTACGAGTGCCATTCTGATGGCGTGGGAATTGGTTGGGATTCAATTGGGAGGCGTTCCTGTTGAGCATGTCAGGCTCTGGCTCAAAAGCCCTGAGGCTGCTCTCTATATGTTGATTGCCTTGATCCTCTACTTTGGGGTGCGGCTGAGTATTGAGTGGTATCAAAATGATATTCGCCGCCGGGAATTGCCTGCGTCGCGGAGAGATTTTGTAATGTCCCATACCATCGCGATTGCTGCGGTGGCGCTCTATGGGTTTCAGACTTTTGCAGGGCTCCAACTTGCTGACATTGTCACCGTAAAAGAGCCTTTAATCTTCATAGTGGTCATCCTTTTCAGTCTGTTAATTGACAATTGTATTCGGCGTTGGCGGCGCGACCAGAATGCAAAACTTCCCATTATTGGTTTGATCATCTATCTGCTTATAGCGTCCTGGCTAGTCTACGAATTGACTATCCACGGGATCTTCGAAGACCGAAGTCTGGTGTTCCTCGGGATAGCAGGCATCCCAGCGAGCCTGCTTTTGCGATGGCTAGTTAGCCCGGCTCGCTTTCGTCAGAATTTATAGTCTGCTAAGGATTCAGGCGGCATCGACCATTTTGTCCTCGCAAATTTCACCGCTGTCGAGCCCTACTACGGGATGCAACTCAAAGTGCCTTTCGCTGGCGTGCTCTGTATAAAGACGAAAGATGCCACGGAAAGGCAAAATGGTTGAGGAGGAAACGGAAGCGCTCGCTGAGCTGATGCTTCATGCGGAGCAGTTTTGCTGTAAAGCGGAGGCCCGGAGCGCCGATTTGGCCCCGAATCGCGATGAGAAAGAGTTTCGCAGGAAACTCGGTCTCTGTCGGTGCCAATTGGCATACTTGCAAAGTATTCTCAACGATAACGAGCTAGTCATAGATAATCCGCAGGTGCGCGATGGGTTTCGGCACTTAATAACTGCGCTCATGTGGTTAGCATTCTACGCAAATGCGGCCATCGATTTTCGGCTCTACCGGATGGTCATAATGATCGAATCTAGTTTTACTCATCTCTTACTCGAATCGATTTCTAGATATACGCACAAAGGAAATGGCTAGACTCGTCGTGAGACGAACGCTTTTTGTTGCCGCGCTGTCATGTGTTTTCGGTCTGAGCGGCGCGGTTGCTTCGCTTAGTGCCGACGTTTCGAAAGAAATTCAACGCGGGTTTGCTGCAGCCGGGAAATGTTTTCGCGGCTCAGTACCTGCGTCGCGATGGCACGGGGATTTTCAAAAACTGTTGTCGGAAAACGCGGCGGCCCATCGCGACAGCGACGGTTTTCTGGCGGGTGCAAACTTCGGCTTCAGCTATAGAATCGAATCAAACGGCGAGGGCATCAGTGCGATGCAGGCTGAACTCCATCAGCTTGCTGCGTGGGCTGCTCTGGCGCGGGTCGCGTTTGAGGACAAGAAAAAATCACTCGGTTTGTCGGATGCCGAGCTCATTCAGCTGCTCGCCATCAGCAAAGGGAAATTTGCGCACTGGAAAGCCAGGGTCTCCACGCGGGATACGGACCAATCTATTTTGAAAAAGCAGCCCGGAGTCGATTTATGAGTGGGATAATCTTAGGCTTGCGTGCGATAAAATACGGTCATCTTTTTGGCTTCGTGGGTTGGAGGATGACAATCAGAATAACGCCCGCGATGATATAGGCCAAGAGATTCACAAACGAGGTAGTGTCCTAATTTGATTCGCTTTTCAATCGGTGAGGGATGACCTTAGCGACCTCACCGCTCCGATGTCAACACGGATGGTTCCGTCAACAGCGGTGATAGTCTCAACGTGAGGAATGCTTCGGGCGACTTCCTGCCGTAAGTTAGCTTCCGCAAAAAACAGTGGAGGCTGCCGTCCTCAGCGGCAGATCCACCGACATTCGCCGCCGAGGACGGCGGGAAACCCCCTGTCACGACAGGAAAATAGAGGCCGGCGAATAAATACGCTGGACCGGCGTCCAAACGTGCTCTGAAAATGCACAGCACCCTTGAGCTTGAAGCCCCGCAACGATCCCGCGTGCGGACCAATTGGCCGACTAAGCCTTGCAATCCCGAAAGCATTGGTATCTCCTCTGCCGTCTCAATTCCGACCGTGATGAATCCCAAGCCAAGCGCATTCCGACCATTGCTGGCCGGATTGTTCATCACGCTCGCGCAAATTTTTATTGCGGTGGTGCTGCTTGCTCCAGAAGGCCCGCTTTCCTTTCGCTACAACACGCTCGTGCAGCACGATAGCTATTGGTTCGCGAACATCATCGACCGCGGCTACCAGACCACTGTTCCGCCGATCGGTCATAAGATGATGGAAGTCTCTAATGTGGCGTTCTTCCCCGCGTATCCCGCCATCGCTGCCGCGTTGCGTTACGGTCTCCATCTTTCGACCTACGATGCGCTGCTCATCACCGCTCAAGGCGCCGCGTGGGGATTTTGGAGCTACTTCTTTTTGTTTTGCGATCGTTGGAATATTTCGCCGCTGTTGCAGTCCTTTGGCGCTCTGGCCATCGCCGCGCATCCCGCGGCTTTTTTTCTCGTCTGCGGCTACTCAGAATCCCTCTTTTTGATGTCACTGCTCGGCTTCATGTATTGGAGCAGCGCAGAGGGCCGTCTGGCGAAATGGCTGGCGGCGCTGCATGGCTTCGGCATGTCCGCGACGCGCATCGTCGGGATTCCATGCGCGGCATTCCCGGTGGTACGCGCCGCGTGTCAGCACGGCTGGCGGGGCCTGCGGGAAGTTCGCTCATGGAGAAGCCGGTATGGTTCGTCGATTCTCATAATGATGGCGGCCGTGTTTGGTGCAGCGAGTTTCTTCCTGTACAGCCAGCTGCGCTGGGGGCGGTGGGATCTTTATATGCTGACGCAACAGGCGGGCTGGGGGATCGTGCCGGACTACCTCGCGGTGTTCAAACCCGCGACCTATCGCTGGCTGATCCCTGCGCTCAAGAATCCGACCGAAGCGAGCCAAATGGCCACTACCTTCGGCGCCTTGCTTCTGCTCGCGATCATGGGGTGCGAATTATTGCCAGCCATCCGTCGCACGGCGACGTGGGTAACGCGGGTCGGCCTCTACTTCTGCGCAGCCATTATTTTTTACATCTCCGTGAGCGGTGTCGCTTCGGTCGAGTTGGAAAGCATGCTCCGCTACGGATTTTCCGTGCATGCGTTAATCGTGCTGGCAATTTTGCATTTTCTGCATCAATTACGCCTTCCGCCACTGTTGGTACGGGCATTTGGCATGGCGGCCGTTGCGCTTCTCAGCGCCGCCGGTTTTAGCGTGCAGGGATGGTATGTATGGAATTTTACCCGGGGAAACTGGGTCGCCTAACAACAATATGAAAACGAACGTCGCCATTATCGGGGCCGGCCCCGCCGGCTTAACCGCCGCCTATCTTCTGTGCAAAAATAACGTCAACGTCACCGTGCTGGAGGCAGATCCGGTTTATGTCGGCGGCATCTCGCGCACCGCGACCTATAAGGGTTTTCATTTCGACATCGGCGGGCACCGCTTCTTCTCGAAGTCGAAAGAGGTCGAGGATTTCTGGTCGGAAATTTTGCCGGACGACATGCTCATTCGCCCGCGCTCCTCGCGCATCTTTTACGGCGGCAAATTTTTCGCCTATCCGCTCAAAGCCTTTGAGGCCCTGACCAAGCTCGGCGTCTTCAAGTCCACTCTTTGCCTTCTCTCCTGGTTCAAGGCGCGCCTTTTCCCCGTGCGCAACCCGAACAACTTCGAAGACTGGGTGAGCAACCAATTCGGCAAACGTCTCTTCAATATTTTCTTCAAGAGCTACACGGAAAAAGTGTGGGGCATGAACTGCAAGGACATTTCCGCCGACTGGGCGGCGCAGCGCATCAAAGGCCTCTCGTTAGGCAGCGCCATCAAGAACGCGCTCCTGCCGCAGCGCCAGCCGAAGGACAAGTCGAAGGTCATCAAAACCTTGATCAATTCCTTCAAGTATCCGCGCAAAGGCCCCGGCATGATGTGGGAAGCGTGCGCGGAAAAGACGAAGGCCATGGGCGGCCACATCGAGATGGGCGCGAAAGTGACCGGCTGCGCTTACGACGAGAAAAACGAAACCTGGGCGTTGCGTTACCAGGACCCACAGGGCAACGTCCGGACCCTCGAAGCCGAGCACGTCATTTCCTCCGCGCCCATGCGCGAGCTGGCGCGCGGCCTTATGCCGCCGGTCTCCGAGCGCGCGAAGCAGGCCGCGGATAGCTTGAAGTATCGCGACTTCCTCACCGTCATGCTCATCTTAAAAGAGCGGAATCTTTTTGATGACAACTGGATCTACATTCACGATCCGAGTGTGCAGGTCGGCCGCATCCAAAACTTCCGTTCCTGGTCGCCCGAGATGGTGCCCGATCCGGACAAAGCCTGCTACGGCCTCGAGTATTTTTGTTTCGAACACGACGGCCTCTGGGATTCCTCCGACGCCGCGCTCATCGATCTCGCCAAAAAAGAGCTGATGCAAATCGGTCTCGCGCAGGAAGGCGACGTCATGGACGGCTGCGTCGTGCGCCAGAAAAAAGCGTATCCGGTTTACGATGACCATTACGCCAAACACGTCGCGACCGTGCGCGATGAAATCGAAGCGCGTTATCCAAATCTGCATCTCGTCGGCCGCAACGGCATGCACAAATACAACAACCAGGACCACGCCATGATGACCGCGATGTTGTGCGTGGAAAATAT
>JBDUCP010000130.1:0-5388 GCA_040003405.1 Verrucomicrobiota bacterium | reverse complement strand
CACTATCAACAATCGATCCAAAAAAATATATGGCTGAACATTCTGGCAAAGACATCCTTTCGAGCGACGTCGAAATTAAGGGCTCCATCAAATTTCAAAAAGAGTTGCTCATCGACGGGAAAGTTGAGGGCGAAATTAATTCCGATGGCGTGCTGACGATCGGCGAAAACGCGGACATCCGGGGTGAGATCAAGACGAAATCGATCACCGTTTACGGCAAGGTGCACGGCAATATCACCGTGGCCGAGCGTTGCGAATTAAAATCGCGTTGCACCCTGCAGGGCGATTTGAAAGCCGCGCGTCTGGTCATCGAGGAAGGCGCCACCTTCGTCGGCAAATCGGAAGTAACCAGCGGCACGGCCGTGAAACCGGCGGCGGCTCGCCCCGAGATCGTGCGCAACGAAGAGCCGGCGGTGCCAGCGAAATCGGCTTTCGGCGCTCGCGCCTAACGATTCTTTTCTCGAGCGCGCCCAGTGGCAAAGCCGTCGCCTGCGAAAGTCAGTGTGGATTGTCCACACTGCGGCTTCAAGCAGATGGAGTATGCGGCGGCGAAGAGCACCATCTGTCGGCAGTGCGGCGCGCATTTCGCGCCCTCGGTGCCGAAAATGGAGGTGCGGCTACGCGCCAAGGGTGAGCCCATCGCGACGCCACCTCCCGCGGATGGCTCTCTTTTCCGGAAACTCGAAGGCTTTTGGAGCAAGCCCCATAATTTGGTCATCGAATGTTTCGATTGCCAGGCGAAACGGGAAATCACCTCCGCCGCGACCTCGACGATTTGTTTGAAGTGCAGCACGCACATCGATCTGCGCGATTACAAGATCGTCACCAGTTTCAGCCGCGCCATCCGTACTCAGGGCGAAATCCATCTCACCGCCAAAGGTGATCTTAGCAGCAGCAGCGTGATGTGCCGCACTGCGCTGATTGAAGGAAAGATGCGCGGCAACATGCATTGCTTTGGAACGGCGACGATAAATTTCAGCGGCAAAATACCCGGCCGCCTCACCGCCGGCCACCTGGTGGTGGAAAAAAAATCCAGCGTGCAATTTTTTCGGCGCGTCCGGGTCAAGAGCATCGAAATCCGCGGGCACATGACCGGCGAGATCATTGCCGAAACCGAAGTCGTCGTTAGGCGCAATGCTACGCTCGATGGCGATGTCACGGCCAAAGCCATCTCCGTGGAAAAGGGCGGAATGTTTTCCGGCCAGTTGATCATCGGCAACGCGGGATTGACCCAGGCGGAATTGCTGCCCGCGTCGAAGCCAGTCGTTCACGGGGTCGAGGAACCGGCGGCGCCCGCGGGGGTGCCGCATCCGCTGCCCGTGACCTAGCCGGGCGCAATGCGAAAGTTGTTTCCCCGCAGTCCCTACGAGCGCCTGGGCGGGTACGTGCATCTGCCGCGCTTGCTCGACAAAGCGAAGCTCCACCACAAAGGATTGCTCGACGGCTACAATTACAAAACCGTAGGCTTCGACAAACATCTGCTCGCGTTTTTGAAATTGAATCCCGATGCGTTTGAAGAAGCAGCTAATCGTCTCGACGACGACGCTGCGATTCTCGATTGGGTCTCGCAGAACGCCGCCAGACATTCGCCCGATGAGATCGCGCATTGGAATGAGGCGATGATTTCACGCAAGCCGGATACGGCTGCAAAAAAAGCGCGCTTCCTTCATTTCCTGAAAGAAGCTGGTGGCGCAGGCCGCAAGGACATCCGCACCTATTTCGATCTCATCGAGTTCGACGAAGGGCGCTTGAAGTAATCAATTAGAATTTGGCGAAAATTTCGTTCGCTTCTTCGAGCGTTTCTTTGCTGCCGATATCAAACCATGTCCCTTGGATTTGATAGGTCTTCACCGGCTTACGCGGGTAGAGCCACTGAATGAAACGACCGGGTTGATCCGGGTTGTTTCCCGCGGCGAGATACGTCGTAAACAAGGGCACGGTCGCGCGGGAAAAATAATACAACGCGATGCCGGTAAGCGTGCTCTTCGGCTCGGCCGGCTTTTCTTCGAAGCTGGTGACGATCCCGTCGGCGTCGATGGTGATGTTGCTGTATTTTTTGATCGCCTCCAGATCGCCCACGTCGTACGTGGCCAGCATCGCTTCCGAGTTCTTGGCGGCGCTCACGAAATCGACCAACGACTCGCTAAAAAGATTATCGCCGCCGACAATGATGAGATCATTTTTTGCCAACTCCTCTCGCGTGAGCACCAGATTGATGTCGCCGATGGCACCTAACTTATCGGAATCGTCGGTCGATCCATCATCAATGATCTTGAGCTGAAGCATTGGGTTTCGCTGCCGGTAATCCTCGGACCAAATGCGAAAGTCTTCCGCGAACTTGTGGTTGGTGACGACAAAAATGGTGTCCAGGTCCGGGACGGGCGCGAGATTATCGAGCACCCATTCGATCATCGGTTTGCCGGCGACTTCGAGCAGCGGTTTCGCTTTTTTGCGGGTGAGCGGATAGAGCCGAGTGGCGTAACCCGCGGCGAGAATAAGGACGTTCATGCGTGAATCTACACCGCCCCAAGCGCCGCGCGATGCAGTCGTTCCTGCAACGCCGCGATGCGCGACGTGTCGGTTATTTTTCCGCGCGTGCTTTGCTCGGCGACATAGAAGGTGTCGGTCGCCGCGCCCTTCTCGGTGCTGATGCGGGAGAGCGCGATCGACACTCGCTCCTGCCCGAAAGCGTACAACAATTCGTAGAGCAATCCGAGCCGGTCAGGTGTTTGAATTTGAATGAGTGTGTGCGTGGCGCGGGCTTGATTTTCGATCGTCACGCGTGTCGGGAAGTCGATCTCGCGATCGCTGCGTTTCGCGATCTTCCTGCGCGCCTGAGCGAGCAAGGGAGCGAACTCGAATTTCTCTTTCGTCAGCGCCCGGCGCAGCGTTTTTTCGACCAAAGCCTGATCACGCGAGTCGGTGACGGCGCGCTGGGTCGGATCGCAGACGCGGAAGATATCGAGCACGACGTTATCGCCACGCGTGTAAATATCAGCGCTCAAGATATTGATCGGGACGATGGCGAATGATCCCGCGATTTTAGCGAGCAACTCCTGTCCATCCCAGGCGCAGAAGGAAACGATGCTGTGCCCCTGCTCGGGGAAAGCCTGCCAGGCAATGGCCGGAGCGAGCGGAGGCTCATCATGCACATATAAATTTTGCAGGAAATGCCGGAAGAGTTTTTGATGTGACGCGATCTCGGCGACATCGAAGGCCCGGAAATAATTATCCGGCATCGACTCAAAATGCGCCTCCACTTCCTCGGCATAATCGGTCCCGAGTTTTTCGGTGACTCGTTTTTGCAACAACTCCCGCTCGATTTTTGTCTGTCCGTAATATGCTTCCTGATCGGAAAGATAGCGGGTGGTCGCGTGGTAGAGATGCCACACCAGCGTCTCCTTCCAATCCGACCACGCATCCGCGCTGGTGCCTTGTCCGTCGGCCAGCGTCAGCAGCATCAAGGCATCGAGATTCGGCTGGCTGCGCACGATCTGCGCAAATTCGACCGCCGTTTCCGGGTCATCGAGATTTCGCTGCTGCGCCATGTTGGAGAGAGTGAGGTGATGATCGACCAGCAAAATAAGCGAGCGCCGTTGTTCCGGTGAAAGCTGGAGTCGCAGAGCGGCCCGGCGCGCAAAAAGCGCGCTGGCCTCTGAGTGCGGTCGCGCGCCGACGGCCCGGCCGGTATCGTGCAATAGCAGTGCGAGGTAGAGGACAAACGGGTCGCGCAGTTTTGCAAAGAGATCGCGATACGCCTGTAACTTCGGATGCTCGGTGGTGGTGATGCGATCTAGTTTGTCGATGCAAACGATGGTGTGTTCATCGGCGGTGTAACGATGAGCAAACTCGTGCTGCACGAGACAGGTGAGGGGACCGAATTCCGGAATGTAACGCCCGAGAAAATCGACTCGGTGCATCATTCGCAGCACACCCCCGACTTCGCCTTTGCGCGAAACGATGGAGCGAAAAATTTCCCGTGGCCCTTTGGAATAACAGAACGTGCGCGTGACCACGCCGAGATTGCGCGTGATGAGATCTTCGAGGTCGGGGCTCAGTTCCAGTTTGCGTTCCTGCGCGATTTGGAACACCAGCATCATCGCCTCCGGGTTGGTGGTGAAAATGTCCGGTCGACGCGCGAAGAGCTGGCCCTGACGAATGCGAAATTCGCCCACGCGCTCCTCCTGCGTTTTCAATAGCGGCAGGAAACTGAAGAGAGAGCGCGTAGCACGGGAGGAGCGGCCGCTGGCGAATTGCCCGGTGATACGCTCCGTCACGCGAAAAATATTGCGCGCATGCTCGTAGTAATCCTTTAGCAGCGCTTCGCTGCGCAAGGTTCCCGGCGTTGGCGGATAGCTGAGCCGCTCCGCGATTTGATCCTGCACATTAAAATGCAAAACGTCGGTCGCGCGTTGCGTGAGATAATGCAGATCTGTGCGCAGGCGAAGAACAAAATCGTAGGCCGCCTCGATCCGTCGCCGGTCCGCGCCGCTCAGCCAATCGCGGCCCACAAGATGTGTGGTCGTGAGCGCGCCTTCTTTGAAATAAGTCATCCACAAAAGATTCTGGTAGTCGCGCAAACCGCCGCAGCCGCTCTTGAGATGCGGCTCCTGCATGTAAACGCTGTCGCCAAATTTTGCGTGACGCGCCGCCTGATCGCGCATGCGCAACTCCACGTATTCGCGCTCGTGCCCTCTCACGCATTTTTCCCGGAACCGTTTCCGAAACGCTCCCGCCAATTTCGGATCCCCGGCGATTAAGCGCGATTCGAGCATCGCCGTCTTCGTCAGCATGTCGCTATTCGCGAGATTGATCGCTTCCGGAACCGAACGCGTGGAGTGGCCGACCTTGAAACCGATGTCCCAGAGCAAATAGAGAATTTGCTCAATCACTTCCGCCGCATAAGACGAAACGTCGGCGCCGTTGCGATCGTGCAGGAACATCACATCCACGTCGCTACTGGGATTGAGTTCGCCGCGTCCGTAGCCGCCCAGCGCAATCAACGTCAGCGCTGTCGCCGCCACGTCCTTCTCGTGGCGGGCGAAGGTCGCCGCGGAGGCGAAAACGTGGCGCAACAAAACATCGACCAGCTCCACTCGCAGCGCGCAAATCTCGCGGCCGCCGCCGCCGGCCTGGTGTTTTAAGCGAAGCCGGTGGTCCTCGATCTTTAAGAACTTCTTGTAAATCGGGAGGACATCCGTCGGGCGCTGCGTGCCGGTGGAAATCAATTCGCGCTCCGCATGCGCGAGAACCTTTTCGAGATGCCGGGAGACAGCCAAATGATCAGAGCTCGATGGCGTAACGCTTCATTTTATTATAAAGCGTTGGTCGCTGAATCCCGAGAACTTGCGCCGCCTTCTTCTTATTGCCGTGACATTGCGCGAGCGC
>JBDUCP010000129.1:0-5397 GCA_040003405.1 Verrucomicrobiota bacterium | reverse complement strand
GCGGTCCCAAGCTCGGGGAAGTCCGCCAATAATTCGGCGCGACCGATCAGTTGCAGGGCAAATGCCTCGGCAACGATCGGGTCATCCTCTGCGATATAGCGAGCGATATCTTGAAGCCGCGCTATCGCTGCCGGAGCAAATATTATTTTGTAAGCCACTGTCCGACCATTTCGCGAACGCGCGCGACAGGAACGCCGCGCCCGGCATCGAGTTCGTTTGCGGCTTTATCCAGGGAGGCGAGCAAAGCGGCTTCTTCCTCCTCGGACATTTGCATTTCGTCTTGCGAATGTAGCCACACCGCGAGGGCAGATTTCTCTTTCACTGGCAACTTCGCGATGGCGTCCTGAATTTCAGCGATGGTGCTCATACTGTAGTCTAGCCGACACTTTTTCTGATGCGAAGGGATTATGAGACGATGAAGACGAGTGACGAGTGACAAGTGAAGGGTGATTAGTGACATTCAGTTTGAGTGGTTGAGCGGGGAAGGACTTCTTAAACGATTGTCGTGGGTCTCCCGTCGGTTTCATTCCCAACTGGATCACTGCCGGTGACAGACCCACATTGACAGGGAAAATGGGGGGTGATAACGTCGGCGCAATTTAACCAGAGAGATGCACGGCCTACTAAATACTCAGGTGTTGGTGCTCAACCGCCTCTGGCAGGCGGTAAATATTTGCTCGGCGCGCCGGGCGTTTGCGTTGCTCTATCAGGGACACGCCCAGGTCGTTTCATCCGACCCGGCGAATAACTTCTTCACGCATGACTTCGCCGGCTGGCGCGATTTCTCCGCGACGGCGCCGGAGAATGAAGTGGTGACCACGATCTCGTGGAAGATCCGGGTGCCGCGGGTGATCGTGCTGCTGCTGTTCGATCGATTGCCGAAGAAGGAAGTGAAGTTTACGCGGCACAATGTTTTTGAGCGGGACCGCAATACTTGTCAGTACTGCGGCGTAGTCTTTGAGCGGACGGAATTAAATCTGGATCACGTGCTGCCGCGCGATAAGGGCGGCTTAACGACCTGGGAGAATGTGGTCTGCTCGTGCATTCCGTGTAACACGCGAAAGGGGAACCGGCTCCCGCACGAAGTGCACATGGCATTGGTGCGGAAGCCGAAGCGACCGAAGTGGCGGCCCTTTGTGCATGTAACGTTCACGGCGCAGCATCATGAGAGCTGGCGGCATTTCGTCGATCTGGCGTATTGGAACGTCGAGCTGAGCGACTAAGAACCTGGTTAACCGCGGAGTACGCGGTTTTAGACGGATGGGGAGAGAGGCTCTTATCCGTGGCCTCCGCGCCATCCGCGGTCCTTTATTTCAGCGCGTTGAGAATCGGCTGCGGATAAATGCCGAAGACGATGATGGCAATGATCAAGGCGGCCATGGTGACCCGGGATAATCGGCTCAATGGAATGGCGCTGTCGCTGGTGGAAGTTTCCCAATACATGGCGCGCACGACTTTGAGGTAGTAATAGAAGCCGCACGCGACGGTGATGACGCCGACGACAACGAGCGCGATCTGATGCTGTCGGATGGCGGCGTCGAAGATGAAGAATTTGCCGAGAAAGCCAGCGGTGAAGGGGACGCCGGCGAGCGACGACATTCCGACAAGCAAAGCGAAGGCGAGGAACGGTGAGCGCTGCGAGAGGCCGTTGAAGTCGTCGATGTTTTCTCCGGTCTGCTGCGAGACGACGATAAGGACGGCGAAGCTGAGGAGCGTCATGAGCAGATAACCTGCGAGGTAAAAGGCGACCGCTTCACCAGCGAAGCAGACGACGCCGATGAGCAGATAACCGGCGTGCGCGATGCTGGAATAAGCGAGGAGGCGCTTCAGGTTCGTTTGCGGGAGTGCGGCGAGATTCCCGTAGATGAGGGTGAGGATGGCGAGTGCAACGAGGAGGCGTTGGATCTGCGGGAAGACAAAAAAGGGTTGCAGCACGCGCAGGAGTACGACGAATCCGGCGGCTTTCGATCCGACGGAGAGGTAGGCGGTAATCGGAGTGGGAGCGCCTTGATAAACATCGGGCACCCAGATTTGGAAAGGGACGGCGGCGATCTTGAAGCCGAGCGCGACCAGCACCAGCACCATGCCGAAAAGTGCGGGGCCGGTTTCGATGGCAGGATTGGCCAGGGCGGTGGCGACGCGGGCGAGATTGGTTTCGCCGGTGACGCCGAAAATCCAGGTGATGCCGTAAACGAGAAAGCCGGTGGAGAGCGCGCTCAGGATCAAATATTTCACGCCGGCTTCGAGCGTAAGCGGATTGCGGCGGGTGAAGCTGACGAGCACGTAAAACGAAATCGTAACCAGCTCGAGCGATACGAAGATCATGACGAAGTCGATGGCCGACGCCATCCACATGAGGCCGACGCAGGTGAAAAGCGGAAGCGCGAAGAATTCGCCGAGCCCGGATTGCTGAGTGACGCCGTGGATCGATTGCCTGACGACTGGCGCGTAATCGATCATCATGATGAGGACGAGGATGGTCGTGACGAGGGCGAAGCGTTTGAAGAAAAGCGCGAGTGGATCGGCGGTGTAGAAATTCCAGAAGCTGCCAGCGGGAACGTCTATCGGACCGGGAACGGTGAAAAAGCTGGCGACGAGAACGAGCGCGAGACCACCGATGGCAGAGTAGGCGAGCGCGCGTTTATCGATGCGTTCAGCGAACGCCTCGACGAGCAAAATGCACAGGCCTAACAAGAGGACCAGGATTTCGAGAGTGGGGGCGGAGATCGTCATCGCTGCGCGGAGAGGGAAGTTTTCAGGGCCGGCGAGACGACGCGGATGAAGGCTTGCGGGAAGAACCCGAACCAGAGGGTGAAGGCGAGGAGCAGGCCGATCGGAATGCGCAAGGTTTTGCGCAAATCGGGCAAGCCCTGGCAGGAATCGGGCACAGCGCCCATGAAGATGCGGCGGTAAGCGCGCAGCATGTAAACGGCGGAGATGACCACGCCCCAGAGCGCGAGCACGGTCGCTACTTGAAAAATATGGAAGCGAAAAGGATCGGCGCCGTTGCGAAATGCGCCGAAGAGAACCATCACTTCGCCGGCGAAATTAGCGAAGCCGGGAAGTCCGATGGACGCGAACGCGGCCAGCCCGAAAACGAATCCGGCGACGGGCATGAGTTTGC
Organism: Verrucomicrobiota bacterium; assembly: GCA_040003405.1. Lineage (GTDB taxonomy): Bacteria > Verrucomicrobiota > Verrucomicrobiia > Chthoniobacterales > UBA10450 > JBDUCP01. The sequence continues at coordinate 2,273 of JBDUCP010000129.1, read as the reverse complement.
CAAGACCGCCGAGATCGGAGAGCAGCAGCGTGCCGGTGCGCTGGCGGATTTCGCCGGTGAGGCCGAAGAGCAGCGCGATGGAAATTCCGTGCGCGAAAATCAAAAGGGCCGCGCCATTCATCCCGAGCAACGTACCGCTGATGATGCCGAGAAAGATGTAACCCATGTGCATGACACTGGAATATCCGAGCATCCAATCGAGGCGCTTTTGCGCGATGGTGACGAGGCCCACGTAGATGATGTTGCCGAGAAGCAGGACGATGAGCAGCGTCGTCCATTGGTGCGCGCCATCGGGCAAGAGTGGAAGGGCGACGCGGAGCAAACCGTAAAGGCCGAATTTTTTGAGGACGCCAGCGTGCAGCATGGCAGCGGGAGCGGGCGCGGAAGCGTAGGCTTCCGGCGCCCAGGTGTGAAATGGAAAGAGCGAAACGAGGATGCCGAAACCGATGAGCAGGAGCAGAAAGATGTGGCCTTGCGCGTCACTCGGGATCAGACCATCCGCTGATGCTTGCTGAAGAGCGCGAATGTCAAAACTGCGCGCCGCTTCCGGCACGCTGCGATAGAGCATGATCAAGCCAAGCAGCAAAATGAAACTGCCGGTCGCGAGATAGATGGTGATCTTCCAGGCGGCGGCGTGTCGGTTGCCACTGCCCCAAATTCCGATGAGCAGAAAAGTGGGGATCAACGCCAGCTCGTGGAAGGCGTAGAAGAAAAAAAGATCGAGAGACGCGAAGGCGCCGAGCGCGCCGGCGGCGATGAAAAGCAGGCAGGCGTAGAAGGCATTTTGGTGCTCTGTGATTTCGCCCGTGAACCAGATCGCGGCGAAAGTGACGATGGTAGTGAGCAGCAACATCATCAGGCTTAGGCCATCGACGCCGAGAGTGAAATTAATGCGCCAATCGCTACTCACTGGGCACGAAATGATTTGTTGGAAAGCGGCATGGCCGACCTCGAATTTGAAAAAGAGAAAGAGCGTGAGGGCGAGGGCGAGCCCGGCGGCTGTGAGCGCAGTGCGTCGCGCGGGCGCGCCGCATAGGATCGCGATGGCCGCGGCGATCGGGCAGAAGACGATCAAGGCAAGCATCAGAGGAAAACGGTGAAGTAAATCAGGCCGATGATGCCGAGGCCGAAAAGAAGGGCGTAGGCCTGGAGGTTGCCCACTTGCAACAATCGCAGCAACGAACCGACGCCCCATGTCGTTGTGCTCGCGCCGCGAATGCAACCGACATCGAGAATCCAGCGATCGAGAAAGGCGGAGATGGTGGAGAGCAAGCCCTGCGTGATGGCGATGAGGCCGCGGTAAAGTTCGTCGAAATAAAAGCGGTCGCGTAACGGCGCGAGAATCATCGGTTCGCTCTCTCGCTTCCGATAAATCATGATGGCGAGCGTACTGCCGACGAGCGTCGCGCCGAGCGCGAGTGCGGGAACGGTCCAGCCGGAGGCGGTTTCGGCTGGGATCTCCACGAAATGTTTGGCGAAGAAACTAAAACCGGCCGCAAAAGCCGGCACCGCGAGAAGAATCAGCGGCGCGAGCATGGTCCCGGGCGCTTCCTCGCCAGCGCGCGCGTTTTCGCTGCGCGGTTTGCCGAAGAACACGACGACAACCAGGCGAAGCATGTAAAACGCGGTGAGAAAAGCGGTGAAAAGCGCGAGCGCGAAAATCATTTTATTCTTCTCGAAAGCCAGCGCGAGGATCGCATCCTTGCTGAAGAAACCGCTGAAGGGCGGCAGACCGATGAGCGCGAGCGTCCCGATGAGGAAGGTGAGAAAAGTGATGCCAAGCCGGCTGGCTAGTCCTCCCATCTTCCAAATATTTTGCTCGTGATGCAGCATGATGATGATCGAGCCGGCGCCGAGGAAGAGCAGCGCTTTGAAAAAAGCGTGCGTGAATAAATGGAACATAGCCGCTTCGCCGGAAGCGAGGCCGACGGCCATGATCATGTAGCCGAGTTGCGAGAGAGTGGAGTAGGCGAGGATGCGCTTAATGTCGCTTTGCTGCGTCGCGATGAGCGCGGCCATGACGGCGGTGATGGTCCCGATCCACGCGATGATGGAGAGCGTTTGCGGCGCGGCTTGAATGAGAAAGCCGACGCGGACGAGCATGTAAACGCCGGCTGCGACCATGGTGGCGGCGTGGATGAGTGCGGAAATCGGCGTCGGCCCTTCCATCGCGTCGGGCAGCCAGACGTGCAGCGGGAATTGCGCGGATTTGCCGACAGCGCCGCAGAAAATCAAAAGCGTCGCGGCCGTCAGGTAGCCGGGGTAACTCGTGA
>JBDUCP010000128.1:0-5459 GCA_040003405.1 Verrucomicrobiota bacterium | reverse complement strand
GCGCTAAGACAAATCCTGATTTATGGGGGCGTAAGCGCTGCCGATATGGAGAAAGGTCAGTTGCGTTGTGATTGCAATATCTCGGTGCGACCTAACGAGCAATTAGAACTTGGGGTGAAAATCGAGATCAAGAATATGAATTCGATCAGCGGGGTGCGGCGGGCATTGTCCTACGAAGTGCAGCGACAAACGCAGGCACTCGAACGTGGCGAAAAACTGCAGCAAGAAACGCGCGGCTGGGATGATGCGGCGGGGAAAACTTTTCTCATGCGCACGAAGGAATCCGCCCACGACTACCGCTATTTTCCGGAGCCGGATTTGGTGCCGGTAAGGACTGAGGTATTGCTCGAGGAAGCGCGCGCGCGGATGCCTGAACTCCCGACGGCGAAACGTGCGCGCTTTGTGACGGAGTACGGAGTAAGCGCGTACGATGCCGGCGTGCTCGCAAGCGATCTCGCGCTGGCCGGTTATTTTGAAACGGCGGCGAAAGGGGCGCGCCGGCCGAAAAATCTGGCGAACTGGATTTTAAATGACCTCCAAAGTGCACTGGCGGGTGCGCTCCGCACGATCGCCGATTGCCCTGTTCCTCCCGCCGCGCTGGATGAGCTGGTAAACTTGATTGAGGACGGAAAAATCAGCGGCAAACAGGCCAGGGAAGTTTTTGCGGAAATGTTCGCGACCGGCAAGGCGGCGGCAACGATTGTGCAGGAACACGGTATCGAGCAATTAAGCGATACCGCGGCGATTGAGACGCTTTGCGAACAGGTGATCACCGCCAATCCAAAACCTGTCACGGATTTCCGATCGGGGAATTTAGCTTCGCTGAATTTCTTAAAAGGCCAGGTGATGAAGCTATCCAAAGGAAAAGCCAATCCTTCGTTGGTCGGCGAGATTCTGGAAGGAAAACTCAGAAAGTAGTTTTTCTGAAAACGAGCGCAGCCACGAGCCCTATGCAGAAAAATCCGACGATCTGGATAAACATATAACTCGCGGTGTAGATGGCGGGGAAGCCGTACCAATTCCAATAGGAAACATTCGTCGCGAGGGCAGCGAGAATTCCCGCGATGGTGACGAAGCTGAGACGCGACCCGAAACCGACAAGACGCGTTTGCGCCAGCAGCCAGACGACAAGGAGGGCTTCGAGTAGTTCAGTGGAGAATTCAACGCCGAGCCATCGCGCCATGTCCATTTTTCTTCCGGGCGCGTTATACATGAGCAAGCCGGAGGCGTTCTTCCCGTAGTTTTCGGCCAGACGTTTCATGGCTTCATGCTTTTCCGCGCTGCTGGCATTTTCGCCCAGGCCCGGGCCAGGAAAAAGATAAAGACCGCTTTGCTGGCCGACATTGTTTTGCAGCGCGGAGGTGACCGACTGCTCGTTAGGTATTTCTTTGATTCCCGCTTCACCAAGGGGGAGCGCCATGTGCGCGATCGATGTCCAGGTGAACATCGCGATTGCACCGAGAAGGCCGGCCAGAAGAATTTTCATAGGGATGAAGGATGAGCGAGGGAGGATGAAAAGGGGAGAACAAAAACAAGCCCGTCCCGCCTTGGTTGAGAAGAGACATCGGTAGGCCTATCATCTCTGCGATGGCGAAAGAGGAACAGATCCTGACGGAAGGGACAGTGACGCAGGTATTGCCGGGAACGATGTTTCGCGTGGAATTGCCCGGCCAGCGCACGGTGCTGGCGCACATCTCGGGGAAAATGCGCAAGCATTTCATCCGCATCGTGCCGGGCGACAAGGTGGAGGTGGAGCTGTCGCCTTACGATTTGACCAAGGCGCGCATCATTTTTCGCGAGAAGTGATCAAGGACGTAAGCGCATTTGAGCTGCGAGTTTCGTTTCTGCTGTTGATGGCCTATCATTAGGCCTGCGATCGACGAAAAAGACGCAGCGAACTAAACCAACAGAATTCACAGGAGAATATTATGACTGAAGAAAACAAGACTGGGACGCAGGGCGGCGGCGCTATTCCGGCGGACGTCGAGAGAAAATTCGAAAGTAGCAAAACCCACGTGCGCAAAGCGGCGGACGATCTGAAGTCGGCGGCTGGTTCAATGGCAGGCGATTTGAAATCTGCGGCCGGTGCGATGGCGGACGAGTATCGCGGCAAAGCTGAAGAAGCATGGAGCGATGCGCGGGACCGTGTGCGTACCTTCCAGGAAGATAGTGAGCAGTACGTGCGCGAAAATCCGACCAAGGCTGTGGTCACGGCGTTAGGGATCGGATTCGTGCTCGGCCTGATCTTCCGTCGCTAATTTTCGCTGGCATGGCTGGCGAGACGATGCCGTTCCGCAATCCTGCGGGACACGCCGGGTTACTCCATAACCTTCTCGCGCTGGTTAACGCGCTGGTCGGCTTTTTGGAGACCCGGGTTGGCCTCGTCGCGAAGGAATCGAAGACGGCGCTGGTGCATGTGCTCGTGCTCGTCGGCTGTCTGGTCGGCGCGGGCCTGCTGCTCGCGTTCGGATTTATTTTCCTCATGGTGAGCGCGATTGTCGGCGTGGCGCACGCGCTCCAAGTCTCCTGGATTTGGATCGCGCTGGCCGCGGCGGGACTGCATTTTATCCTGGCGACGGTGTGCCTGCTGATTGCGCGCGTGCAGCTGAAAAAACGGATGTTTGAAGCGACGACATCGGAATTAAAGAAGGATCGAGAATGGCTGAAGGACCTGGACAAGAAAACTCTCTCCGCGAAATAAGGCAGCAAGTTGCGCATTCGCGTGATCGCCTCGCGCGCGATCTGAGCGGGTTGCGTTACGAGCTCGATTTTCCGCTCAAGTTCCGCAAGTCATTCCAGCGGCAAACGGCGGGCTGGATCGCGGCGGCCGTGGTGCTCGGCGTCGTCTTCGCCATCATGCCCGCGCGGACCAAGAAGATCACGGTCAATGCGAAAGGGAAAAGCAAAGGCGAGCAGCAGAAGGAAGGAATTCTCGGAGCGGGATTGGCGCTCGGTGCGTTGAAACTCGCGGCCACTTTGATGAAACCGGCGATCACCGCTTTCATCTCGAAACAGATGGGCGGTTATGCCGCTGGTTCCGCCACGCGACGAAAGCCGTAAGTTCGTGTTTTACGTGGCGCGCGCGGACGCCTATTTATCTTGGCATCGCGCATGACCGCAGACACTCCGGACACGATCGAACAGAATCCCGCACCGGCGCACGTCGATGATTATTTGCTGATCGGCCAACGCGGCGGCGCATCCGACATCCACCTCGGCGTGAACGCGCCGCCGATCTGGCGCTTGAACGGCACGCTGCAACCGATCTGGCCGGATGCCCCGCTCCTGACGGCGGAGAACACGGCCGCGCTCGCGGAAGATTTCCTGCCAGAGGTACAGAAGCTTCACCTGCATGAGCGCGGCGACGCCGACTTCGCCTACGCCAACGACTTCGGCCGCTTTCGCACCAGTGTCGTTAGGCAACGGCTCGGGGTCGATCTGGTTTTCCGCATCATCAATTCGCAGGTGCGCACGATGGACGACCTCGGTTTGCCCGAGCATTTGAAGTTACTCACGCGCTATCAGAACGGGCTTATTCTCGTCACCGGTTCCGTCGGCAGCGGGAAATCCACTACCCTCGCCGCGCTCGTCGAGCAGGTAAACATCGAGCGGCGCGAGCATATCATCACGCTGGAAGATCCGATCGAATACGTTTTCGAGCCCAAGGGTTGCCACATCACGCAGCGCGAAGTGCACACGCACACCCGCTCGTTCGGGGCCGCGTTACGGGGCGCGCTGCGCGAAGATCCCGACGTGATCATGGTCGGCGAGATGCGCGACCTGGAAACGATTTCGCTCGCCATCACCGCCTCGGAAACAGGCCACCTTGTTTTGGGAACACTGCACACCGGCAACGCTTCGCGCACCCTCGATCGCTTGCTCGACGTCTTCCCGGTCGATCAACAGGAACAGATTCGCATCATGGTGAGCGAATCGCTGCGCGGCATCATCAGCCAGCAACTGGTCCCGAGCCTCGACGGCAGCACGCGCGTGCTTGCGCTCGAAACGCTGACCAATACGCCCGCTGTCGCCAACGTCATTCGCGAAGCGAAGACATTCATGCTGCCGGGAATTATTCAGACCGGGAAAAAACAGGGCATGCAGCTGATGGACGATGCGCTGATGGCCCTGTACGACCGCGGCGCGATCGGCGCCGATGAAGCCTATTCGCGCGCCGAGCAAAAGCAGCCCATGCGCGCGCATTTGAAAATGTAATGCCTTACATCGATCAATTTCTCACCGTCATCGTCGCAGAAGGCGCCTCCGATTTGCACATCGGCGAAGGGCAGCCGCCGAAGATGCGCAAGCACGGTGATGTCATGCCGATCCGCGCGGAGGCCGTTACGCGCGAGGAAGCAGCCGGCATGTTGGCCGAAATATGTGGGCCGGATAACTGGGAAATTTTCGAGGAGCGCGGCGACCTCGATTTTGCCTACGAGATGGATGAGGAATCGCGCTTCCGCTGTAATTTCCTCAAGCAGGCCAACGGCTACGGCGCCGTCTTTCGCCTCATCCCGACTAAGATCGCCAGCCTCGAGCAACTCGGGATTCCCCCCGTCGTAAAAGAATTCGGCCATCTCCGCGGCGGCCTCGTGCTCGTGACCGGGCCGACCGGTTCCGGCAAATCGACGACGCTGGCGGCGCTGATCGATTACATCAACGAAAACTTCTCGCGCCACATCGTGACCATCGAAGAGCCGATTGAATTCGTGCACAACAACAAGCGCAGCATCATCACGCAACGCGAAGTGCCGATCAATGCCATCGCCTTTCCCGACGCGCTCAAGGCGGCGTTGCGCGAGGACGCCGATATTGTGCTCGTGGGCGAGATGCGCGATCTCGAGACAATATCGCTCGCCCTGACTGCGGCCGAGACCGGACTGCTCGTCTTCGGCACCCTGCACACGAACAACGCGCGCAAAACGATCGATCGTATGGTCGATGTCTTCCCCGCGAACAAACAGGCGCAAGCGCGCACCATGCTGGCCAATTCCCTGCGCGGCGTGGTGGCCCAGTTGCTCATGAAAAAAGCCGACGGCACCGGTCGTCTCGCCGTGAATGAAATCCTTATCGCCAGTTCCGCCGTCTCCGCCATCATCCGCGAAGGCGCGACCCAGAAATTACAGGACGTGATCGTGGCCGGGAAAGGGCAGGGGATGCAATTCATGGACGACGCCATCTGGGCGTTGTTGCAGCCGGGTCTGGTCACTCCGCACGAAGCCTTCATGAAGTCGATCGACAAGAATCGCTTCAAGAAATTCCTCCCGGCGGAGGACGAACATCTTGGCGACGCTGCCGGCGCGGTGCCGGATGATGAACGCCGCGCGCCGGGAGATTTCGTCAAGCGCGTCGCCCGCGGGCGATGATTCCGGCCTGAATGTCTAACCGCGGATTGCGCGAAGGATACGGATAAGAACATAATTTTTCCCCATCCGTTCAAAATCCGCGCCATCCGCATT
>JBDUCP010000127.1:0-5463 GCA_040003405.1 Verrucomicrobiota bacterium | reverse complement strand
TTTTCCTCCGAACGCATCCAGAGTGATTTCCATGCTCAAACCTTTCTCGCCGATGCGAGATAAATCGATGATGAGGGCGTCGAGATCGAGACCGCGCATAAGCATAAGCGCGCCGACGGTGAGCCGGTTTTCCTGCCACGAGGTGGCGCCGCGCAGTTGCAGGAAAGTCTTGCGTAGCCACGGCGAATTAATGGCGAATTCCCCGGCCGTAAAAACGCCCGATTCAATCTCTGCGGCCGTGAGACTGGCGTCGCGCAGGTCGACAATCGTGTTGCCGTTTTCGAGGTGGAGCCGCGCGTGGGAAAGGGTGAATTCGCTCGCCAACAAATCGTGAACAAAGCGCAAGCCGAAAGCCGCCGAAGGGACCGCGAGATCGGGGGGGCGGCGAATATCGATGTCGATGCCGTCCACTGTCAGCGTGCGGATTTGGCGACCAGTAGCGGGGCGAAAGAAGGCGGCCAGATTGAAAGCAACTTCGACGCGCGCGGCGTCGATCTTCACGGCGAACGGCGTACCCGGACGACTCGTTAGGTGAAGACGGTGGAGGACGACGGGGCGCAAAAACGGCGCCTCGATGTTTCCCACCTCGACCAGCAGATTATCGCGCGGGGCGGCCCACCGCAGCCAGAGACGCAAGCCAGTGGCGACCGCGACAGGCGCGAGTAACACGCTGAGGACGGCGACGATTAGTGTCACGACCAACGTCGCGAGCAGAATTTTTTGGCGTGCCATGGCAGCGGCCTAGCTTAGCTGGTAGCCACGCCGCGGGAAGATGGATTGCGGCGATAGCTTATGTTTTTGGAGCCACGGGTTGGAAAACCACGCGCAATGGACGCGCTGCTGGCAGGCGTTGGCTGAGTTGTTGTTGCAGGGCGGTTTCGGACTCAACCAGAATTTCACTTTGCTCGGCGCGTTCCCGAGCGAGAGCAGGCAGCACCGCCAATTCCTTTTCCAAATCGGCGGAGGAAATGCGGTTCCAAAATCCGTTTTCCAACGAAAGCACCTCGACCTGCTTTTGTTCAAGGCCGAGGATCGTCGCGTGCGGCAGACGGACAACGATGTCATCCGCACGCACATCGACGGCAACGTCCCGTTGCAGATCGAAGCCCGCTTTCGCAGTGAAGGTGCCGTGCAACTTGATGCGCTTGGTGCTTCCGGCCCAGGTGTGCTCCAGTTCATGTTCGACTTCGATCTGTCGGGAGAGAATGACGAGCTCCGCAGTCGTGGCTGTCTTCTCCAGGTAAACGCGGTTGTTGATGGTGACGCGCGGCTGCAAGTGCGTGACTTGCACAAAGGCATCGCGCACTTCGCGCCCGATGCGTTCGAGTTCGGCCGTGCCTTGCTGAGCGGTGCGAGCGGGCCAGCTCTCCAGTCGCAAAAAAATAATGAGGACGACGACGGCGACGAACAATGCGCTCAGCGTCCAGGCGAGCGCCCAGGAAAATTTTCGGCGCGGTTCAATCGCTTCGAGGTCCATGAAATCTCCCCAAAAAAAGTACCGCCCCCCACGCCCGAAGGACGTGAAGGGCGGCTGTTCCCCCCAGAACATTTTACAAAACTGCCGACGTAGTAACCGAGATTTGGCGTCGTCGCAACAGAATTTTTGAGGAATGACAGAGGACGGGCCGGGGCGAATGCCCTAGACTGCCGGAGTGAAACTGGGTTTGCGTTATCACACCACCTATCGCTACGAAGAGCCGGTTGGCTTTGCGCCGCATGACGTGCGCCTTTTCCCGCGCAGCGATCGCTTCAGCCGGGTGCGTCGCCTCGATTTCACGACGAAGCCAAAAGCGACGGTGCGATTTGCCCGCGATCTTTTTGAGAACACGGTGGCCTCCTGCTTTTTTCCGGAACGATCGAAGGAGCTCGAGCTGCGGCTCTCGCTCAATCTCGATCTCGACGAAAAAGATCCGTTCCATTTTTTACTGGAAGGCCACGCGGTCGAAGTCCCCTTTGAGTACGAAGCGCGGACGGCACAACTGCTGGCAGCTTATCGGGAACGGCAGAGCAAGGACCGGCTGATTATTCCGGGGTGGGCTCCGCCGACCGCGCGGAAACGGCGCGACACGGTCAAGACCCTGGTCGGGCTGAACCGGGCGCTGCATGAATGCATCGGCTATGAACGGCGCGAAGAAGGCGCGGCGCGGTGCCCGGGCGAGACCCTGCGGTTGGGCCGCGGCGCCTGCCGCGATGTGACGGTCTTGCTCGCCGAGACATTGCGGGAAATGGGATTGGCGGCGCGCCTAACGAGTGGTTACCTGCGCGAGTGCGACAGCGAAGTGCGTCGGGCCGAGGGTTCGCTCCACGCCTGGACGGAAGTGTATTTGCCCGGCGCAGGCTGGGTGGGGATGGACGCGACCAATGGTGTTTTTTGTAATCACAACTTCATCGGGGCCGCGGTCGGCTTGACGCCAGTCGACATCACTCCTATCAGCGGCGCTTATTTTCATGAAAGCGGGGTGCCCGCGCAGATGACGAGTCGGCTGCGGCTAATCAATTTGTGAAGGATGCTGGCCGATCTCCAATTGCGAAACTTTCGCTGTTTCGAAACACTTGGAGCCGAATTCTCTCCAGGTTTCAATTTTATCCTGGGCCGAAATGGGCAGGGGAAAACCTCGATTTTGGAGGCAGCCTGCGCCCTGGTCCGATTGCAATCACAACGCAGCGCAACCCTCGCGCCGCTCATCCGCTTCGGCCAAAAATCCTTTGCTGTGGCCGGCCACACGCAAAATCATTTTCTTGAGTTTCGCTACGCGCCGCTCCGCCGGAAAATTTCATTTGATGAGATAGAGCAGCGCACGGCAGAAGAATATCTGCGCACCGCTCGGGTCGTTTCGCTGGCCAATACGGACATAGAACTTCTGCGCGGCGGCGGAGAAATGCGCCGGCGTTATCTCGATTTTCTCGGCACGCAGATCGACTCGCGCTATCGCCCGACGCTTCGCGCCTACGACCGCGCCTTACGTTCGCGCAATGCGCTTTTGAAATCGTCGCATCCACGGCCGCAGGAGATCGCGGCGTACGATCGGCCGTTGCTCGAGCACGGCGCACAATTATCCGACATCCGCGCGCGTTTGATCGAGCGGCTGACTCCGTTCGCCGTAGAAGCGCATCGTGAGGTGAGCGGGATGGAGGAATTACTTGCGCTTAAATTTGTGCCCGGTAATAGCGCGGATTTCGCCCGCGATCTCGTGGATTCCCGTGCGCAGGAACAGCGGCTGCGCCAAACCATCGTTGGCCCACATCGCGATGATTTGCAGATCCTGATCGCGGGGAGGCCCGCGGCCCAGTATGCCTCCGAAGGCCAGCAGCGCACCGCAGCGCTTGCTTTGAAAATCTCGCAGGCGCGCGTCTTTCTGGCGGAGGATTCCACGGCTCTGCTTTTGTTGATCGACGATATTTTCGGCGAGCTCGATCCGATGCGACGTAATTCTCTTTTGCGTAATCTGCCGCCCGAGGCGCAGAAGCTGGTCACGGCGACAGCGATGTCGTGGCGCGACGATGCGATGGAGGGAACGCAATTTGAACTGCGCGATGGGGTGTTGTTTCGAACCTAAACCCTGGCAGATCCGAAGTTCGGCTTGCATGCGCCCGTGTCGCAGCTTCTAGTTTTTTGTGCGCAACTTTGGGAATGAGACGTCGCAGAATTTCGCCGGTTCGTTGCTGGTCGCTTCGCCGAAATTACTGGATCCGAATTTCCGCCGCAGCGTGTTATTGATCTACGAGCACGAGCCGGAGGCTGGCGCCGCCGCGGTGATCATCAATCGCCCGCTCGATAAACAGGTTGCCGATCTCGTCAGCGAAGCGCCGCCAGTGGGACTGGCGCAGGTGCCGGTTTTTCTGGGTGGTCCGGTGGCGAAGAATCAGCTGATGTTCGCCTCGTTCGAGTGGCAAAAAGGAATCGGCTTGAAACTCAATCATAACGTCGAAATCGACGAGGCGAGCGAGCTGGCCGAGGGAGAACCGGGGTCGGTTCGCGCCTTTGTCGGCTATGCCGGTTGGGAGGCGGGTCAGCTCGAAGCGGAGATGAAAGAGAGCGCGTGGATTTTGCAGAAGCCGACGCGCGCAACCTTGAACCCGGACCGGCTGACCAAGCTGTGGTTCGAAATCATGCGCGGTCTCGGCCCGTGGTACAAAATGCTCGCCGCCGCCCCGGATGATCCTTCGCTGAACTGAAAGTGACTCGTCACTTTTTATCTTGTCAGTCGTCCCTCGTCCCTTATCACTTCTCAAATGATCATCGGCGTTCCAAAAGAAATTAAAGAGCAGGAGAACCGCGTAGGCCTGCTTCCTTACACAGCCCAACAGTTGACGCGCCGCGGACACTCGGTTCTCGTGCAAAAAAACGCCGGTGTCGGCTCCGGCTATCCGGACGAAGTTTACGTGCAGGCGGGCGCTACGATCGTCGAAAAAGCGGAGGACATTTTCGCGCAGGCTGAAATGATCGTGAAGGTGAAAGAGCCGCTGAAGGCGGAGTGGGGTCTGTTGCGCAAGGGGCAGATCCTGTTCACTTACCTCCATCTCGCCGCGAGCAAACCCCTCACGGACGCGCTGCTGAAATCCGGCGTTACCGGCGTCGCCTACGAGACGATTCAGGTGGGGAATAAATTGCCGCTGCTCGAGCCAATGAGCGAAATCGCCGGCCGCATGTCGGTGGTGATGGGCGCCTATTTTTTGGCGAAACATAATGGCGGCAACGGCGTCCTGCTGGGCGGTGTGCCGGGGGTTTTACCGGGGAAAGTCGTTGTCATCGGCGGCGGTACGGCTGGCGTGAATGCCGCGCGCATGGCGATCGGGTTGAGTGCCGATGTCACGATTCTCGAGGTCGATGGCGAGCGCATGCGTTTCCTCGATCTGACCATGCCGAATGCCAACACGCTTCATTCCAATGAAGCGCATTTGAATGAATTGATGCCGACGACCGACCTGCTCATCGGTGCAGTGCTCCTGCCCGGCGCAAAGGCGCCAAAACTAATCACGCGGGCGATGTTGCAAAAAATGAAACCGGGCAGCGTGCTGGTCGATATCGCCATTGATCAAGGCGGCTGCGTGGAGACGTCGCGCCCGACGACGCATCTCGATCCCGTCTATGTCGAGGAAGGGGTCATTCATTATTGCGTGGCCAACATGCCCGCGGCCTATGCGCGCACCTCCACGCAGGCGCTCACCAACATCACCTCGCGCTACGTCGAATTACTGGCCGATCTGGGATTGGAAGGCGCGTGCAAAAAACAACCCGCGCTGGTCGGCGGAATCAATACGCGCGATGGCCGCATGACCTACGCGGCAGTGGCTGAAGCGCACGGCATGTCGTACGAAGCGCCTTTCTAAATCCTGCCGCTCCGCGGTTTGCGAAGGAAAAAAATCGCGAAATTGATATTGCGCAAGACCGAAAACTCGCCTTGCTCCGATTAAGGCTATGACCCATCATGGGCAACCAATCCACAACTATGAAAAAACTAT
>JBDUCP010000009.1:0-18555 GCA_040003405.1 Verrucomicrobiota bacterium | reverse complement strand
ACCAACGCACCGAGCTTCCGTTTTCTTTTCGGCGTGATTAGTAGAGGCTTTTGCCGGTGAAAGCAAACAAAATCCCGTGACGGCACAACCTAGCACCGCACGCGTCGCCATTGTCGCCGCCGGAGTGGTGAGCCCGCTGGGTTTCGGTTTGGACGAAACCGTCGTTTCACTGCGTGAGGTGCGCGATTGCATCACGCCAGTAACTCGATTCTCAGTGGAATATTGCCGCTGCACCACCGCGGGCCAGGTGTCGGACGAACGTCTGGATCATGTGAGGAAATCTTCGCACCGTCCAAAACGCCTGCACCGTGTCGCGCAGATGATGATCCTCGCGCTCGGTGAAGCTCTCGCACGGGCCCCCGGCTTTGAACCGGAGTTGACTGTAGTCGGCACAACCAGCGGCGGCATGACCTTCGGTGAAGAATATTATCGCGGACTGACGGGCGGTAGAAAAACGGCGCGGCGCGCGGCCGCGCTCATTGCCAATTATCCGCCGCAAAAGCCGGTGATGGATGCGCAGGAAGCGTTCGGAATTTCCGCTCCGTGTCAGGTCATCGCGAACGCGTGCGCCTCCGGCACCAACGCGATCGGACATGCTTTTGATTGCATTCGCTCCGGCCGCTACCAGTGCGTGCTCACCGGCGGGTACGACGCTCTTTCTGAACTGGTTTTTGTTGGTTTCGATTCGCTCCAGGCCTCAACGCCTGAGAAATGCCGGCCCTTCGATCGCGATCGCACCGGGCTCGTTTTAGGGGAAGGCGCGGCCGTCCTCGCACTGGAAAATCTCGAGCGCGCCCAGACGCGCGGCGCGAAAATACTGGCCGAAGTAATCGGCTACGGCATCTCAACCGACAACTATCATCTCACCCAGCCAAACCCATCCGGCAGCGGAGCGCGGCAAGCGATGGCGGGGGCGTTGCAAAGCGCAGGAATCTCGGCCGCGGAAATCGATTACATTAATGCGCATGGCACGGCCACGCCCTTCAACGATGCCGCGGAAGGCCAAGCCATCGCCGATCTATTCAGCGGCGTTGCTGTTAGCTCTACCAAAGGAATGATGGGCCATTCGTTAGGCGCAGCCGGTGCGATTGAGGCCGTCATCAGCCTGCTCGCGTTGCAAAATCAATTCCGGCCGGCGAACATCAATTTCCGAAACGGCGATGCGACTCTGGATTTGAACGTTATCGCGAACCACGTGCAGCTGGCAAAACTTCGAACCGTTTTGTCGAACTCATTTGGCTTCGGCGGCACGAACGCCTCCATCATTCTGCGGGCAATTGGAACATGAGCGTTCACATCGCCGGGATGGGCTGGGTGACGCCGCTGGGCAGCGATCTCGATGGCGTCTGGCAGCGACTTCTCCGTGGCGAAAGCGCAACGGCCGAAACAATCTCCGGCCCGCTGCATAACCGCGCCTATACGGTATTTCGTGTGCCCGCCGATGCGATTGCTGGCGCCCCGAAACACCCACGCCTTCGTCGCTCGAGCGCTATCTCAAAATTCGCCGTCGTGGCCGGACTGGCTGCCCTCGAACATGCGCAGTTGCAAATGGCCGAGGCCACGGCGCAACGCACCGCCTTGATTTTCGCCATCTCTAACGGCGGCGTCATTTACACGAAAAAATTCTATCACGAAATCGTCGAAGCGGGGGCGCAAGCGGCGAGCCCGTTGCTTTTTCCAGAAACGGTTTTTAACGCGCCCGCCAGTCATCTCGCAGCGATTCTTGGAATTACGGGCGCGAGTTACACCCTCGTTGGTGATGGCGCCGTTGGGATTCTCGCGTTGAAAATGGCGGAGGATTTGCTGCAAAACGAGCTGCTCGATCAATGCCTCGTCGTCGGCGCGGAAGAAGCAGATTGGCTGCTGTGCGATGCGTATCGCCGATGGCGTTTACTGCGCCCCAGTCCTCCGCTCGAACCATTTGGCCAACCACCGCGCGGGATGATCTTAAGCGAAGGCGCAGGCGCAGTCCTGCTTCAATCGGAGGGACGTGCTTCCGCACGTCCCGGCGCACCGGTGCGGATCAACCGAATCGCAGCCGGGAGTAACTATCCACGCCAAAGCTCCGCTGCCACATGCGTGGCCGAAGTGTTCGCCGAACTTTCCGACGGCGGCAACGATCTGGTCGTCGCGAGCGCCAACGGCACATTCATCGATCAGGCCGAACTCACCGCGACCGCGCGGCATAGCCCCAGCGCCTTCATCTACCCGATCAAGGGCGCACTCGGCGAGAGCGTCGGCGCGAGCGGCCTGTGGCAAACCATCTGCGGCGCACTCGCTTTGCGCACGCAATCCATTCCCGGTGCGTCTTCGTCGCACTTTCGCCGCGTTCTCGTCTCTACCTGCGGCTTAAATCAGCAGGTCTCCGGTCTGCGGCTCGCATTCGAATAACACCGGCCGCCTCGTGTGACCTCCCGTTTTACCTTTGCAACGTCCCGGCCTCTCGCTACCTTCGGCATCTCCGATGCGTAAGTTTTTCCTGCCGATTCTTGCTCTCTTTTGCGCCGGTGTTTTTGCGGGGGCTGAGCTCGCCCCAACAGACCAGCCGATCGAAATTACGGCGTCGGGCGAAACGAATTACAAAAATGGCATCGCCACCGCGCAGGGCGACGTAGCGATTCACGTCGGCGATACCGACATCTACGGCGACTCCGCGCAGTACAACCCGCGCACGCGCGAGGTGCTGATCGAAGGACACGCGCGAATTTATCGCGAGACCAATCTCTACGTCGGCGATCGTGCCATCTACAACATCGATACCAAAAAAATCCAGGCCGATCAGATGCGCACGGCCAACATGGCCTTTTTCGTGGGCGGCAACAGGGTCTCGAGCCTGTCCGAGAATGCGTTTCTGATCTCCAACGGTTCCTTCACGACGCACGATTCCGCCAGGCCCGATTTCCGGATGCGGGCGACGAGCATTCGCATCTACCAAGGGGACCGCGTCGTCTTCCAAAATGTCACCTTCTACATCGGGAAAGTGCCGGTCTTTTGGTTCCCATACCTCTATCAATCGCTGGACGATTCCTTCAGCTTCATGGTGTCACCCGCGTATCTCAGCTCGTGGGGGCCGTCGCTTCTGACGCGCGTCAATTTCCCCATCACGGAAAAAATCAAAGGCCGTCTCCAAGTTGATTATCGGTCGCGCCGCGGTCCGGCCATTGGCTTCGATTCCGAAATGCGCTACGGCAAAAGCGACACCAGTTTCGCGCGCCTGCGCACCTATTTCTTGCGCGACGAAAATCCGAATCTGAATCGGACCTCGCTCCCGCGCGAACCCATTTCCGAAGGGCGTTATCGCGTCTCGCTGGCCGACCATACCGATTTTACGGAAGACCTGCACGGCTTGGTCAACATCACAAAATTAAGCGATCCGTTTGTCCTCCAGGATTTCTTTCAGGGCGAATTCCGCATCGATCCGCAGCCGGACAATGTGATCGCGCTGACCAAAGCGCATCCGAATTACACCCTCACCGCCATTGGCCGATTCCAGGCCAATGATTTCTTCGAGCAAACAGAGCGGCTGCCCGAAGTGGTGCTCGACGTGACGCGGACGCCGCTTTTCGGCGGCCCCATTTTCTACGAAGGCGAGACGGGGCTGGCGGAACTGCATCGCAATTTCGCGCGGAATTCCGGCTTTCAGGATTACAGCACTTTGCGCTTCGATTCCTTCCACCAATTCCTCTACCCGAATACCTATTTCGGCTGGCTTTCCGTTGTCCCGCGCGCCGGTTTTCGCGCGACCTACTACAGCGACAGCCGCGACCTCGGCCACACTATTTTCACTCCGAACCCCAATCCGCTGATTCCCGATTTCATTCTGCCCGATCCGACGCTGGCGATGCCGCTGGCCAATGGCGGCGACATGTTTCGCGCGGTGGCTAATGCGGGAGTGGAAGCTTCCTTCAAGCTCTCGCGCGTCTGGGAGGAAGCGCAGAGCCGCTCGTTAGGCCTGGATGGTCTGCGCCATATTATCCAGCCCTTTACCAATCTTTCCTACGTCTCCAGCTCGAATTCCAATCCCGCTTCCATCCTGCAATTCGATCGCTACCAGCCCTCGACCCAATCGCAGCCGATCGACTTCCCGCAGTTCACTTCCGTAGATTCAATTGATAGCTGGTCCATCTGGCGACTCGGCGTGCGCAACCGACTGCAAACACGCCGCGATGATTTCACCGCCAGCTGGATGGATGTCGAAACCTATATCGATGTGAATTTCGACAACCCCTTCGATAAGACCCAGTATTCAAACCTGTTCAACAAAGTCAGTTTCACTCCCGTGCCTTGGGCCGCCTTCGGCATTGCCTCGCAGGTGCCGATTTTCGAACACGGTTTCACCGAGGTGAATGCGAACGTCAGCGTCCAGCCTGTCGCCAATTTCCAAGTCAATCTGGGACACCGTTACCTCAATCAAAATCCCTTCTTCGTTAATAGCAGTCTCTACACGCTCGGCGGTTACTACCGCATCAACGATAACTGGGGCGTCGGCATGCAGGGACAATACGAGGGCACCACAGGCGTAGTCGAACAACAGCGCTACTCCATTTATCGTGACCTAACGAGCTGGGTGGCCTCGCTCGGGGCTATCATTCGCGATAATGGCGGGGTAAAGGAATACGGCGTGCTTCTCACCTTCACCTTGAAAGCGCTGCCGAAGTTTAGCTTTGATCTCAACTTCGATCCGGGGGGTGCTGATCAAACTCAATAGACTCTTTCTTTACTCTTCATGGATATATCGATTGTTGGTTCGGGGTATGTCGGTCTCGTCACCGGCGCGTGTTTTGCTGACGTAGGGCACAACGTTATCTGCGTGGATAACGATCCGCGAAAAGTGGAATCGTTGCAGGCCGGTAAAGTGCCGATCTACGAGCCGGGACTCGAGGAAGTCATTCACCGGAATGTTTCGGCCAGGCGGTTGCGTTTCACCGGCAGCATTCAGGACGGCGTCGAAAATTCGCAGATTGTTTTCATTGCCGTGCCGACGCCACAGCAGCCGGATGGCAGCGTCGATCTCAGCTTCATCGAACGCGTCGCGCGCGAAATCGCCGGCGTCTTGACCAGTTATCGCGTGATCGTGGACAAGAGCACGGTGCCGGTGAAAACCGGCGAGAAAGTGCGCGAATCGATTAAGCGTTATAACCGGCATGGGGCGGAGTTCGATGTCGTGAGCAATCCGGAATTTTTGCGCGAAGGCTGCGCCGTTTCCGATTTGATGCACCCCGATCGCATCGTCATCGGCGCGCAAAGCGAGCACGCCATCGACCTCATGAAAAAAGTTTACGAGCCATTCATGGCGCCGATCCTGGTGACCGATATCAACAGCGCGGAGTTAATCAAACATGCCGCGAACTCTTTCCTCGCGCTGAAAATTTCCTACATCAACGCCGTCTCCGCTATTTGCGAAGCGAGTGGCGCGGATGTGGAAAAAGTGGCGGACGGCATCGGGATGGATCGCCGGATCGGGCGAAATTTTCTGAACGCCGGCATCGGCTATGGCGGTTCCTGTTTTCCCAAGGATATCGCCGCCTTTATCACGATCAGCGAGCAGCTCGGCGTGCCGTTTCACCTGCTCAAGGAAGTGCAACGCATCAACGCCGAACAAAAAAAACGCTTTCTCAAATTGATTCGCGAAACGCTCTGGGTTTTACGCGAGAAGAAAATCGCAGTCTGGGGACTCGCCTTCAAACCGGATACGGATGATATCCGCTCCTCGGTCGCCATCGAACTCGTAGCCGACATGCTGCGCGAAGGCGCGCAGGTGAGCGTTTACGATCCGAAAGGAATGGAGAAGGCGCGCGAGCTGCCGGAAATCGCCGGCGCGAAATTCGCCGCGTCCGCGCTTGAAGCCATCGAGGGCGCAGAGGCACTGGTCATCGCGACGGAGTGGGCGGAATTCGCCAACATCGATCTCGCGGTGGTGAAGGAAAAATTAACGACGCCTATTGTCTTCGACGGGCGGAATCTTTTCGACCCGGAAACGATGCGAAAGCTCGGCTTTCATTATCATTCCATCGGACGCGCGAGTGTGACACCTCGCTAACTGCGGTGTCCGCTCGAGGCCTTGCCCTGGCCGCACTCGGCCGATGGCGCACCAGCGCGATCTTTGCCGACGCAATTCTGGCACAACTGCTACAGGCGAGTTCGCTCGCTCCGCCGGATCGCGCGCTCGCGACCGAATTATTCTACGGAATCCTGCGCAATCTTACTCTGCTGGATTTTTGGATCGACACGCTGCGCCCGACTCACCTCGATCACACTTCGCGCGATCTGTTGCGGCTCGGTTTTTATCAACTGTTTCTCCTCAAAATTTCCGAGCACGCCGCTGTCTACGAAACGGTCGCGCTGGCTGGCCGGAAAAGTCGTGCTCTGGTCAACGCGATATTGCGGAGCGCGCAGCGGCGGCAGACGGAATTGCTAACGGCAACAGAAAATCAAACTCTTAGCGTCCGTACCTCCCATCCTCAATTCTTGATCGATCGGTGGACAAGAACGTTCGGCGCTGAAAACGCTACGGCTCTTTGCGAATGGAATAACCGGCCACCACAGACTTATGCGCGCCATAACCGACTAAAGGTCGCCGCGCCGGGATTGGACGATTTTGTTCCCCTAACCAGTATTCCAACTGACGCACTCGCTCGCGGCGAACTCTATATTCAAGACCCGAGTACTACGACTGCGGGCGACCTTTTGGATCCACAACCGGGCGACAAAGTGCTCGACGCTTGCGCTGCGCCCGGGGGCAAGACCGGTCATCTCGCAGAGTTAATGGAGAACCGTGGCGTCATCGTGGCGTGCGACCGCAATCCGAACCGGCTGCACATTTTGCGCGAAAATTTGGACCGTCTCGGCGTCGCCATCGCCCGCGTCGTTCAGCACGATTGGTCAAGCGGCGCGGTCCCGGCCGAGATCCTGAGCTTCGCACCATTCGACCGCATATTGCTCGACGCGCCTTGCAGCAATACCGGCGTGATGCGGCGTCGCATCGATTTGCGCTGGCGATTGAGGCCACGTGATTTTCAACGCATGCCGGCGGAGCAATTGCGAATCTGGCGCGCCGTTGCTCCGCTATTGAAAGCGGGCGGCACTTTGGTCTACAGCACATGCAGCATCGAGCCGGAAGAAAATCGGGAAGTGGTAGCAGCCGGCGTTAGGGAATTTCCAAATCTGACAGCAACGGAGCAGATATCGCTGCTCCCGTTTCGAGACCACACGGATGGCGCTTATGCAGCGAAGTTGATTCGCGCGGAGTAGATGGAATCATCCTCCATGCACGATCCCCGCTTCGATAAGCTCGCCAAGGTCCTGGTCGAATATTCGACCCGACTGAAACGGAACGAAACCGTCCTGATTGAATCGTTCGACATCCCCGACGAGATGACCGTCGCGCTGGTGCGGGCGGCACGAAAGGCCGGTGCGATTCCTTTCACGCAAATTCAACGTGCGCGCGTGAGCCGCGAACTGACCCTCAACGCAACCGAGCGGCAACTTAATCTATCCGCCGCCCACGAGCTCGCGCGGATGAAAAAAATGGACGCGTATATCGCGTTACGAGGCAGCAACAACATCACGGAACTATCGGATGTGCCGGCGGAGCAGATGAAACTAGTCGCGAAAAAGATGCGGCCGGTGACCGACCAGCGCGTGAAAAAAACCAAGTGGGTTGTCCTGCGGTGGCCGACGCCTTCCATGGCCCAGCTCGCCAGTATGAGCACCGAAGCGTTTGAGAATTTTTATTTTCAGGTCTGCACGCTCGACTACCAAAAATTGATGCCGGGGATGAAAGCGCTCAAAGCGCTCATGGAACAAACCGATGGCGTGGAATTGAAGGGTCCGGGGACGGATTTGCGTTTTAGCATCAAGGGAATCGGCGCCGTCATTTGCGGAGGAGATCGGAACATTCCCGACGGCGAGGTGTTCAGTTGTCCGATTAAAGACTCGGTTCAAGGACATGTCACCTTTAACGCGCCCACTATTTATCAAGGCATCGGCTTCGACAATATTCGTCTCGATTTCACCGATGGGAAAATCGTGAAGGCGACCGGTAACCAGACAGAAAAGTTAAATGAAATTCTCGATTCGGATCCGGGCGCGCGTTACATCGGCGAATTTTCGCTCGGCTTTAACCCACATGTGTTGCATCCCATGCGTGATATTCTTTTCGACGAAAAAATCGCCGGCTCGTTTCACTTCACGCCCGGGCAAGCTTACGAGGAGGCCGATAACGGAAACCGCAGCCAGGTGCATTGGGACATGGTTAACATCCAGCGGCCCGATTACGGCGGCGGTGAGGTTTACTTCGATGGCAAACTCATCCGGCGCGACGGCGATTTTGTGCCCAAGAATTTGCAATCGCTGAACCGCAGCCGCTTTGTCAAAAAGTAACGGCGGTTCCTCGCGAACAAAAAAAGAGGCGGCCAGTAAGGCCGCCCTTTTTAGTTGCAAAGATGATGATCGCTTACGCCACTCGCGGCGCGGAGCCTTGCGGAGCCAGCTGCATCATCCCGATCTCGCCATTACCGGCAAGCTGCACGTTGGTGATGTCGAAAACCGGAGCCCCCTCAATGGCGCTCGGGCCAGCGCCGGGCAACTGCACCGAAACGCTCTTCGTGGTCGAATTAAGAACGAGCGACGCGATCTCGAAGGAAGGCGAAAACTCCACGCTCGCGATTTGGAATCGGCCGGTCACATGGACCGAGGCCTGACCTTGCTGCGAGGGCGTGAGTTGCACCGCGCCATTTTCGGCCCCGGACAAAAGCTGCAGACTGGAAATATTAAAGGAGGGTGAACTGATCACGCTCGGCCGTTGCTGCTGCGAGGGCGTGAGCCGGATGGTGCCGAGGGCGCCGCCACTCAGTTGCACGGTAGCGACCTCGAATGTGACCTGTAAATTCATGGCTGGCTGCGGCTGCTGCGAAGGCGCGAGACGCATCGTGACAATTTTGGAGGTCGGTTTGAGTTGCAGTCCGCCCATTTTGAAACTCGGGGTCAGTTGGAGCGATGCGATCTCGAACGAGAAGGTAAGTTGCACGGCGGTCTGCATGCCG
Source organism: Verrucomicrobiota bacterium (assembly GCA_040003405.1). Taxonomy (GTDB): domain Bacteria; phylum Verrucomicrobiota; class Verrucomicrobiia; order Chthoniobacterales; family UBA10450; genus JBDUCP01. The sequence goes on along the minus strand of JBDUCP010000009.1, from coordinate 9,511 downwards.
GTGACGGGTTGCGTTTGAGGGGCAGGCGCACTCATCGGATTGGTGTGAATGGCAGGCGTTGGTTGAGATGGTTGATTCGGTTGGGGCATGATGGCTGCTGTGGTTGACTGCTGAGCTAGAGGTTCGGTTGAAATGACTTGCGGCGCAAACGAAGGCGACTCGACCGATTGACGAGGCGCGCCGACTCCGGCAACCGCGCCACCGACCGTCGCAGGCGCATCGGGAACGTGCACCGGCGAAGGCTCGGGTTTGGTAATTTCAGACATAGGTATCGCGCTCGAAAACGCGGGGACTTGATAAGGGATGGGTTGGCCTTGTGCAACTGGTTCCGCTTCGTCGGCCGAAATTTTTTCCACTTGGGCCACCACCGGTTCAGGCGTGACTTCCGGGACGATGGGCGCGAGCTCTTCAATTGCTTGGGAGATTTCCGGGCTCGCGAGCGCAGAAGTTTCCCAGGACGCTGCAATATGGGGCAGCGGTATTTCATCAAACACGGGGGCAAAAGCAGGCACTTGTTCGAGAGTCGGCGCGGCTTCCGGGAAGTGTTCCGCCCGCTCAGGCATGACGGTCGGCTCCGAAACGAATTCGGTGCTCTCTTGCGATTCCAAAATCGTGGGGGCGGAAAAGACGGGTTCAGCCGGCAATTCCGCGGCGGCTTGTTCGGCTTCCGATTCTACGACTGCGGTTACCGACTCCTCCGCTGGAGCGTCGGCCACGACCGGAACTGGATTCCCACCCATCGGTCGCGCTGATTTTCCGAATGGAACGGCCGTGCGGCGCACCGATGGCTCGGACGCGCGCAACTGAACTGAAACATGGCGCGGCCCGCCGGTGTTTTCCACGCGCACCGAATTGTCGGCGCCATCCAAACTTGGTCCTTCCGCCGGAGCGGGGGAGCGATAAATGGAAACACGCGTTAGGCGACGACGCATTTCCGAAATCATAACCCAGGCCAGAAGCAGGATTCCCGCTACCAACAGGCTGCCCCACACCCACGTGCGCGAAGCGCCAAAACGATCTGTGGTCGGTTTCGAGGCGTTCTCTTTCGAGGATCCGGACGTGGACGGCGCGATTGCAGTCGCGGGCGCGGAATTGACCACTGGTTGAGGTTCACGCGGAAACGCCGCCTGCGTCTCGGCCGGAGAAATATTGGCACTAGACAGTGGCGGTGTCTCCACGACTGGTGACGCCGCTGCAACCGCCGTTTCTTTGTTTGCAATTGGCAGCGTCGGCGGAATAACGGGCGCCGATTCCGGCGACGTCGTGTCGTTAGCTTGCGCTGCGGACTGATTTGATGCGAGCGCCGTCGCTGAGATCGGGCTCGGCTCAATCGAGGGCGATGCTTCCACTTTGCTTTCGGCAATGGCCGTTGCTGGCACCGCCGCGAGATTCTGCAGCCAGCCCAGATCGTAGAACGCGTCGGCAAAAACCAGGTTCATGGCCGGCGAATAAATCTTCTTGGCCGATGCAACCCAGTCATTCGCCTTGGGCTGGTTGTTGTGTTTGAACTCCCAGGCCGCCTGCGCGTAGTAGAGCGCCGGTGTGTCGCCGGTGAATTGGAATTGCTCCATCATCTTCTGCGCGCGGCTGTCTTTGCCTTCCAGCAAAAAGGTCAGGTAAATTTTGAACTTGAGGAGTTGCGCCGCCTGGTTCCGATCATTTCCCTGTGCGGGCGCGGCGTTGAAAAGCGCTTCGTAACGCTCGCGCGCCTTGGCGTATTCCTTTTTCTTAAACGGAACTTGCGCGAGATTGAATTGGGCTTCGTGCGACTTCGGATCCGCTTTGGCCGCCTCCTTGAAAGTGCTTTCCGCACCCTCAAAATCTTTTTGGGCGAGCAAAATTTCTCCGCGCAAATTCAGGATCGGCGCTTGATGCGGATCAGTCGCGTTCGCTTCATCGATTAACTTGCTCGCGGCGGTGTAATCACGTTGCTGGAAAGCCTGCTCGGCCTGCTCGAATTGCCGCTGGGAAAAAGCTTTGGCGCTGGCCTGGCGGTCCGCCGCTGACGTTAGCTCCAGCGCGGCCCGCGTCTGACCCGCCGGTTTTTCCAGCCAGCCAACTTCATAAAGCGACTCGGCGAAAAGTTTGTTTAATTGCGGGGAGAATTTTTTCTGCGCCGCCGCCATCAAGTCACTGGCTTCTTTTTGATTCTTCTGCTCTAACGCCACCGCGGCATTGGCGTAATGCGTCGCGGGCGTGTCAGGCGAGAGTTCAAACCGGGCCAGCATGGAATCGACCATGTTATCTTTGCCCTCGAGCAGATAGGTCAGCAGAATCTTATACTGGATGAGCTGCGACGCTTCGCCTTGGAGCTCGGACGCGCTGCCTTCGAGCAGACCCTGAAAACGCTTCCGCGCTTCCGCCCAATCCTTTCGCAGGAACGGAATCTCGGCCAGATTGAATCGCGCATTCCAGAATTTCGGATCGGTCGCGAGCGCTTTTTGCAGAGCCGTCTCCGCTTGATCGTAAACGCCCTGCCGCATCAAAATAACACCGCGCAGATTTTGTGACTCCGCCAGATCAGGCTGACGCGCGTCGATCGCGTCCAGCGACTTCAGCGCCGCCGAATAGTCGTTCGCATTAAAGTCGCGAAACGCCTTGTCATACATCGACTCAAGTTCCGCTTTGGCGGGCGCGACGTTATTCGCCGCAAATGAGCTGAAAACGAGAACCGCGATGACTGCTAATTTTCGGACGTTCATGTCAGGATCATAAGAGCTTTTCCCGGGCCTCCTGACAAGGCAATTGTTGCCTGTTTGGTCTATTTCGCATTCCGGTTGGCGATGATCCGAAGTCCCTCCAGCGTCAAATTGGGGTGGACTGCTTCAATCTCCGGAAGTCTGCGCGCAATCAACTGCGCGTAACCGCCCGTTGCGATCAGCCGGGGCCGGCACCGCGCGAAATTTTCCTCACTGATGCGAAGGATAATTTCACGCACCAGACCGCGATAGCCGAAAATGGCTCCCGACATCATCGCGCCGCGCGTCGTCTTACCAATGGCTTGTTCCGGCTCGCGTAAGCTCAGCTTCGGCAGCAGAGCGGTGCGTTGGTAGAGAAAACTTGTCATCGCTTCCAGGCCGGGCGCAATCACGCCGCCGATATAATCGCCGCACGCCGAGACCACATCGAAAGTCACCGCCGTCCCAAAATCGACGACAATGGCGGGATATCCATACAACGCCGCGACCGCCGCGGCGTTCGCCAGCCGATCGGCGCCGATCGATCGCGGCGCCGGGTAATCAATTCCCACGCCGAGATCGAGTTTCGTGTTCAGGAAAAGTATTCGCGCAGAATCTGCCGCACGCGCGATCACCTTGTTTTTTTTCGGAACGACGGATGAGACGACAATCGTACCGACAGACCGGCCGCGCAGAATGCGGCGCAATGCCGAGAGACTCAACTCCGCCGTCGGCATCCGCGTTGGTTTGGCGAGGCGACGCGTCGTCGCAAAAGCAAGTTTGGTGAAGGAATTACTGATATCGATCAACAGATAATCCATTCGCGCAGCCATCGCTGAGCGGCTACATGGAACGCGCGACGGCGTCAAGCCTTGCGGCCCTCCGACCGAACGCTTACCCTCGGCCCGTGAGAAAATTAGTGCATCGTCCGCGTCGCCTGCGTCGCAACAGCGGCCTGCGTAATTTGGTGCGCGAGACGAACCTGCATCCACACGATTTCGTGCTGCCGCTCTTCGTCAGCGAAAAATTATCGGCTCGCCAGCCGATCGGCAGCATGCCGGGAGTTTTCCAATACGCGCTCTCGGACATCGCCGAAGAAGCGCAACGCGCCTTCGATCTCGGACTGCAAGCGGTGTTGCTCTTCGGCATTCCAAAAGAAAAGGATGAACAGGCCAGCGGCGCTCATGCTGCCAACGGCATCGTGCAAGAGGCCGTGCGTGCGATCAAAGCGCGGTGCCCGGAATTAGTCGTGATGACGGATGTTTGTCTCTGCGAATACATGAGCCACGGGCATTGCGGTGTCACTCGCATCGATGGAGATCACTTTCATGTTTTGAACGACGAATCGGTCGCATTGCTGGCGCAGACGGCGCTCTCTCACGCTCACGCCGGCGCGGATCTGGTCGCGCCCAGCGACATGATGGATGGCCGCATCGGCGCGATCCGCGAAATTCTCGACGCGAACGGTTTTGAAAACACCGGCATCATGAGTTACGCGGCGAAATTTGCCTCAGCCTTCTACGGACCGTTCCGCGAAGCCGCGGAAAGTCCTCCGCAATTTGGCGACCGCCGCTCGTATCAGATGGATAGCGCGAACGCGGCGGAAGCGTTACGGGAAGTCGCGCTTGATCTCGACGAAGGGGCGGACATCGTTTTGGTGAAACCGGCGCTACCTTATCTCGATATTCTCTGGCGCGTGCGCGAGCGCTTTGGCAGGCCGACGGCGGTGTATCACGTCAGCGGCGAGTTCGCGATCGTGAAGGCCGGCGTCGAAAAGGGATGCATCGAGGAACGTCCCGCCGTGCTCGAAATCATGACATCGCTCAAACGCGCAGGCGCGGATTTCATTATCACCTATTGGGCGAAGGAGCTCGCCGAATGGACACGCGAGTAGTTGCTCGTCGGGGGGAAACGGATACCCACCTCCGCCTAAAACGCCTCGCCTTGATCTGGGCGCAGGCTCATGGCTATTCGGCCTGCGCGGCCGAAGTGAGCCTCCCGCAGTGCCGCTATCGCGCTGACGTGGCGGCGTATCGTCCGCAACGTAATGAACCAGGCATCACCGCTATCTTTGAATGCAAACAGGCGTTGCCCGATTTGCGTCGCGACAATTGCTGTAGCGCAGCGGCGCGCGAGCGGCTGCGTACCATCAGTCGCCGTCGCGACATCCTGGAAAAACATCTACGCGTGCATTATCCGACATTGCGCACGGGCGATTCTCTTTTTCCTGAATATGATTCGCATAATTTCGCGGCCATCGGGCACCAGAATTATCGGCGGGTGCTGCGTGAATTCACCGCGCTGCAAAATCGTCTCCATGGCGGCAGGAAATTTGAGTGCCTGGTGCGTTATCGCAGCGCTAACTTATTTTTTCTAGTTTTGCCTAACGAGTTACTTCGTGAAACGGAAGTCCCCGCGGGCTGGGGCGTGCTCATCGAATCGAACGGCACGCTCACTTTGACGCGCAAGCCGCTTTGGCACGACAACGCGGCAGAAAAGCGGCTCCGCTTTCTGCAACGCATCGCCAGGGCGGGAACGCGCCAGATTAACCGCGCCCTCGAAATTACGCGGGAAGAAATCGTCAGGGCCGAGCAGCTAATTTGAAATCAGCAGATTGTGTCCCGTCATTTCCGCGGGCTGCGGCAGACCGAGCAAAAAGAGCAGTGTCGGTGCGACATCGGCGAGAATACCGTCCTCGACACGAAATTGCGCCGCATCTTTCGCCACGTAAATGAGGTGGACCAGATTCGTGGTGTGCGCGGTGTTCGGTGAGCCATCCGCGTTGCGCATTTGCTCGCAGTTCCCATGGTCGGCCGTGACCAGACATGCGCCGCCGTGCGCGAGGACTGCCGGCACAATGCGCGCGACGCACTGATCGATCGTTTCCACTGCTTTCACGCCAGACGAGACGACACCGGTGTGACCCACCATGTCCGGATTGGCAAAATTCAGGATGATCAAATCGTAGTTCCCTATTCGCGCGAGGACTTCATCCGTTACTTCGAGCGCGCTCATTTCTGGCTGCAGATCGTACGTGGCCACTTTCGGCGAGGGCACAATCGTGCGGTCCTCCCCAGTGGAAGCGCGCTCGATTCCGCCATTAAAAAAATAGGTCACATGCGGATATTTCTCCGTCTCCGCGATACGCAATTGCGTCCTGCCGGCCGCACTCACCACTTCACTCAAAATTCGCCGCAATTCTTGCGGCGCGAAAATGTAGGGAGAAGGATAAGTCGCGTCGTATTGGGTAAGCGTGACGTAGTTGGTTTTCGGCCAGACTTCACGATCGAAGCCGTCGAAGTCTTGGAGCAAAAATGCCTGGGACAGTTGGCGCGCGCGGTCCGCGCGGAAGTTAAAAAAGAAAACGGTGTCGCCATCACGAATGCGCTGCTCATCGGCGTGCGAAAAAATCAGAGGCGGCATGAATTCATCGGTCACGTCGCGTTCGTACTGCGCGCGCACGGCGGCGCCGGGGCCAGCTGCACACCGCTCGCCGCGTCCCAAAACAATCGCGTCCCATGCCTTTTTCGTTCGATCCCAGCGGCGATCGCGATCCATCGCGAAATACCGGCCGATGATAGTGGCGATTCCCGCACCGTTTTCTTCGAGCGCGGTGGCGCACGTTTCGAGAAAGGCCGCGCCGCCGGTGGGGGAGGAATCGCGACCGTCCGTAAAGGCATGCACCAAAATGTCTGTTACGCCGGCTTCGCGCGCCGCCTGCGCGAGCGCGACAAGGTGCCGCCAATGGCTGTGCACGCCGCCGTCGGAAACTAGTCCCAGAAAATGCAACCGACGTCCGCGCGCGCGAGCAAATGCCTCCTGCGCGATAGAATTATTGGCGAGTTCGCCCTCAGCTATCGCTTTGTTAATACGGGTTAAATCCTGATAGACGATCCGGCCCGCGCCGAGGTTCAGATGCCCCACTTCGGAATTGCCCATCTGCCCATCCGGCAATCCAACATCACGACCGCTCGCGCTTAATTTGCCACCGGGATATTCGCGATAAAGACGGTCGTGAAATGGTGTCCGCGCAAGCAAAGTGGCGTCGCCATTTTCCTCGCGTCGATCCCGGCCGTCGGGGTTGATGCCCCAGCCATCGCGGATAATTAGAATGACCGGCTTAGGCATGAGGCGCATTTTGCCGACGCGGAAGAGAACGCACAAGCGGTTCTTTCGTTGACAACGCGAGCGCGGCACTCCTACATCGGCCTCGTGAAATGGCGCAACCAAATGCTCGCGCTTTTCTGCCTGATCGCGTTCGCAGCATTCGGGGCTTTTTATTTCCGCTTCTGGGTCGTGCAGAAACCGTTCGGGATTGTTCTATTCATCGGCGAAGGATTGTCGCCCGCCAGGCTCGCGGCCACTCGGGTGTATGCCAGTGGCGCGGACACACCGCTCGCGCTCGACGACATGCCGCACCTGGCGTTGCTGAGAAACTATTCTAATGACTTTGCCGCGCCTGATCAGGCAGCGGCGGCAACGGCGATCGCTACGGGCGTAAAGACGAATAACCGTTCGATCGGAGTTGATCCATCCGGCAAGACACTGAAAAATCTCACTCAGCTAGCGCGCGAGGCTGGGCGCGCCACCGGTCTGGTCGCCAATGCGAATCTAACCGACGCTACGGCCGCGGCCTTTTATGCGCACAATGGCGCCCCGGCCGACACCCTTGCCCTCGCCCAGCAGATGACGGAGAACCCGATACTCGATCTCGTCCTCGGCGGCGGCGCCGCGGACTTTCTTCCGCAGTCGAAAGGCGGGCGTCGGGAGGACAATCGTGATTTGTTGCTGGAAATTCGACGCAATGGTTTTGATCTCGTTAGGTCAAAATTAGACCTCGAGGAGGTGCCCGGCTGGCGAAGACCAAAGCTACTCGGCGTTTTCAGTATGGCGGAACTTGCCTACTCGGACCAAATGGAAACGCGCCGTGAGCAGCCCAGTCTCTCCGACATGGTCCGGCGCGCAATTGAACTACTGCAGTATAATCGCGGCGGCTATTTTCTCGTAGTCGATGTCGGCCTGATGCGTAAAGCAGCCAGTGAGAATAGCGGCGAACATACCTTATCCGAAACGGTGGAACTGGATCGAGCTGTCGCCACCGCGCGAAAATACAGCGGCGGCAAATCCACGGTTTTTGTTTGCGGCGATGTTGCTATCGGAGGTCTGACCTTAAATGGGCATCCGTTCCGAAAAGATCGCGGTATTGCGGCGCTCGGATTAAATTCCGCAGGTGATCCTTGGCTATCATGGGCCAGCGGACCGAACGGTGTGCAGGCTTACGGAGTGGCGAAACTCGCGGCGACTACCGGCACCGTCGCAGGCACGCCTGCGCCGTCACCGGCCGAGCAACCTCAGGAGCCCGGCGCGTTCTACGCTCCGTCGGCGTTGAACACGGTGGATGATATGGTTGCTTTCGGCAGCGGCCCAGGTTCCGAGGCGTTGCGCGGATCAATGGATAGTGCCGCGCTTTTTCACATGCTTCGGGATAATTTTTAATGAGTCCAAGCGCCGTGCGCGACTTGAGCCGCTCCCTGTCGCTTACGCAAAGCGCCTCGATCACCCACGGCAAATCGCCACTGCAAATAACAAAACCTCGCGACAACAACGGCGATCTTTTTAGATGAAAAGGTTGCCGCGCTATGAGCATGTAACTTATAACTACAATAAGTAGCCTATATGCCCCGAGGGTAGCTACGTCCGTTAGCGTTCCGCCAACGTCCGAGCGAAATCGAGATTCTGCTGCGCCTCCCGGTAATCCGGCTGAATACGAAGTGCCGATTCGTAGTGGCTTATGGCTGAGGAATACTCCCCCGTCCCACACAGCAGATCAGCCAACTCTTTGTGAGCTATTTGCAGGTCTGGAGAGATCGACAAACTGTGTTCGTATCGAAGGCGCGCTTCATCACGCAGACCTTTCAAAACAAGAATGCTTGCCAGGTTCGATTCGCACTTTCCGTTTTTCGGCTCAAGCAGAAGCGAGCGCTCGTAATGCTCTTTCGCTTGATCCATCTCTCCGACATCGCTCCAAGCGAGCCCGAGAAAAAATTCAGCCTCGGCCAATGAAGGCTTCTGAATCAGAGCGGATTTGTAGCGTTCTATGGCTTCCGCTACCCGGCCTCCTTCATGCAGCGCCTTGCCGTAGTTGAGTTGCGCCTGTGCGTCTCGGGGCAAAACCTCAACCACCTTCGCTGTGCGCTCGATTGGGGGTACGACGCGCCCGACCAATTGCGCAGCACAAAGAGCTCCGAAGGGAATGACCAACGTCGCCCATCGCAAACCGTGACGAAACCACGCCGGCCAAAATTTTGGAGATGCCAACGGGGATGCGCCCGATCCTTCAATTCCCAGCATCGTCCGCGTTTGTGTCTCACGAACTTTCCAGATGAATCCATCATAGTAAAAATGCAAGAGGGCCGAGGCGGTCACAATGCCGATTAGACCATGCCGGATCCACTCGGCGGAAACGGCGGATTGTGTTAAGCCGATCGCTCCATAAGCCAAAACTAAGCCTACATAGACTCCGATTAGCGCACCGCTGCGTCGAAAAACAAATCGCATGAATCCGCCGATGCTTTTGTCGCGTTCCACGCGAGTGCGATTATAGATCCAGACGATCGCCAGATACTGCACGTCATGAAACACCTCGAAGAGAGCAATGCCGACAAGAATATTCTGGACGCCGTTATTGCAATACCACCAAAAGGCAATGCTGCTGACGAGGAGCGTCATTTTCACCGGACTAGCGCCGCGTGCAGCTCGCCAATCACTCCACTGACGCCACAAAAAAACAATTGTCACTACTCCTAGTGCGACTACTACGGTGCTGCGAACCG
>JBDUCP010000126.1:0-5500 GCA_040003405.1 Verrucomicrobiota bacterium | reverse complement strand
GAGGAAAATCCTCTTTCTCTGCGTGCACAACAGCGCGCGCAGCCAGATGGCGGCGGCGTTGATGAACAAACATTGCGGCGCGGTCTTCGAAGCGAAAAGCGCCGGCCTCGAGCCAGGCACGTTGAATCTGCTGGCCGTCGAAGTGTTGCGCGAGATCGGTATCGACATTTCGCAAAACGAAACTCAGCGCGTCTTTGCTGTCTGGAAATCTGGCGAGCTGTTTCAATACGTCATCACCGTTTGCAGCGAAGCAGAGGCGCAAGGCTGCCCGATTTTTCCCGGCCCCGCGACGCGGTTGCACTGGCCTTTCGACGATCCTTCGAAGCTGACGGGGACGCAGGAAGAGAAAATGGCAGGGACGCGGGCGATCCTGAAAAAGATTGACGACGCAGTGCAAGAATTTTGCGCAAAAGAGTGTCTCGCAGCCGAATGATGAGGCGTCTCGCAGCCGAGGCGATTGGGACGTTCGCGCTCGTATTCGCCGGGACCGGCGCGATCATTATTAACGAAGTGAGCGGTGGTGTCGTGTCGCATGTCGGCATCAGTTTGACGTTCGGGCTCATCGTACTCGCGATGATCTACACGCTCGGAGACATCTCCGGCGCGCACATCAATCCGGCGGTGACGATTGGCTTCTGGTTCGCGCGTCAATTTCGTGGAGCGGATGTGCTGCCGTACATTGCAAGTCAATGCATTGGCGCGCTCGCGGCCAGCGGCGTGTTGCACTTGCTGTTTCCGACCAACGCAAAACTCGGCGCGACAATTCCTGCCGGGAGCGCGATGCAATCGTTCGTGCTCGAGTTAATTCTGACGGCGATTTTGATGTTCGTGATTCTCGGGGTTTCGTCTGGCGCGAAGGAGAAAGGAATTACAGCCGGCATTGTGGTTGGTTCCGTAATTGGACTCGAAGCACTCTTTGCGGGGCCGATTTGTGGCGCGTCGATGAATCCCGTCCGTTCTTTCGCGCCGGCGCTTGTCTCTGGTTACCTCGGATCGCTGTGGATATATCTTATCGCGCCTGTTGCGGGCGCATTCGTTGGCGTGCTCGCCTGCCGAATCATACGGACGGGGGATTGTTGCTCGACGGCGCTCACACCGCTGAATGCGGCTGCCGCTCGCGACGTCGCTGTTTGATATCCACAAGATCATTTGCGATCACGCAAAGGCTCCGACGCCCTCGGCGCGAAGCTCGTGCCGCAACTGCTCTGAATTTCCCGCGAGACGCTCCGTCCAATTTCACTCTATGTCCTGGCGCAAACTGCTCGTTGTTCCCCTCGCCCTCTGCACGCTCGCACCGCTCTCCCGCGCGGCTTCGGATTTCTCGGTGGAGATCGATCTCCAGGCGCAGACGGCTTACCTGATCCGCGGCCGGCAGGTGGTGCTCTCCAGCCCGATCTCGACCGGACGCTCCGGACACCTCACGGAGACTGGCAATTTCAAGATTATCGAGAAGGAGCGGAATCATTTCTCCACGCTCTACGGGAAGATCGTCGATTCCTCGGGTCGAGTGGTGGTGAAGGATGCGGACGCGGATATGAAGGTGCCGCGCGGGGGCAAGTTTATCCCGGCGCCGATGCGCTATTTCATGCGCTTCCATGCGGCGACGGGGATGCACGCGGGTTATCTCCCGGGGTATCCGGCTTCGCACGGGTGTGTGCGGATGCCGGAGGAGAACGCGATCGCGCTCTTCCACGCGGTGGAGGTGGGGACGCCGGTGCACGTTTTCGGGCGCGCGCCGCGGCAGGGAGAGTATTTCCAATATGGGCCGCAGCCGACGCGCCGCTCGCGTTATCAACAGCAGGCGCCGACGGACGAGGAGCAAATTTACGAGCCGCGGGTGGATCCGCGTTCCCGCGATCCGCGCGACGACCCGCGTTTTGATCCGCGCTTCCGCGATCCGCGGGCCGATCCGTGGTGGCGCTAGACAGCACCGCGCTGACAAATGGTCGGCGTCAAAAGCCAGCGGAGTTGGCCTGTCATTTTTTTCCGATCGAGCGCGATCCGCGCGATGCCGGATTTTTCTAGCTTCACGTCGCCGCCGGTCAGCTTTTCGATGATGCGGCTGAAATCGGGTTCGTGACCGACGAGCATGACGCTGTCGAGCTGATCGTTGCCAAGTATTTCTTTGAGATGATCGACGTCGAAACCTTTGGCGAGGCCGTCCGCAGTTTCGAGCGGCAGGCGCAAATGTTCCGCCGCGATTTCGGCGGTCTGCAAAGCGCGCGGCAGCGGACTGGTCAGGATTTTTTGCGGCTGCGCACCGGCATCGACAAGAAACGAGGCAACGCGATGCGTTTTCATTTTTCCTTCGTCGGTCAACGGCCGGTCGTCATCCGATCCTTTCCAATTCGGCCAATCGGCCAACCCGTGTCGCAGGAAAAACAAATCGAGCTTTGCCATCGCCCAAGAATCTAAATGATGTTCCAGACCGGCTTACCAGTGTGCGCATGGCGTTGCCAAACGCGGCAGCCGCCCGTGAAGGCATTGCGATTATGACCGAGAGTGACATCGCTGGGGAGTTTGGCTACGAGCTTTGCATTGCCGCCGCCGAGCACGACGTAATCGGCGATGAATGATTTTTTTAATGCTGGAATGACGCGGCCAACTTCCGCTTGCCATCGCTTTTCGCCTACGCGTTTCAGGCCGCGATCACCCAGCCAATCTTCGATGCTTTGATTGTCCAGGTAAGGAAGATCGCCCAGTTCGAGCGAGAGAACGTTGCCATTCCACAAGAGCGCGGAGCCAAGGCCGGTCCCGAGACCAAGGAAGAGCATGCGGCCGCCGCGATAACTTCCGAGCGCTTGCATGGCGGCATCGTTGATCACGCGTACCGGTTTGTGAAACGCTTTTCGAAAATCGAAACCGACCCACCCTTTGCCGAGATTTTTCGGTTCCTCGACAATTCTGCCTTGGTGAACTGGCGCCGGAAAACCGATGGCGATGGAATCGAATTTCCAATCACCGATCAGCTTCTTTGTTTCGGCGACAAATCTTCGCGGCGCGAGGTTTTCGCCGGACTCGAATTTGCGGCGCTTGCCGCGACGCGAAATCATCAGCTTCACGTGCGAGCCGCCGATATCGATGACCAAAATCTGTTTCTTCACGAACGGTGTGGAATGGGAGACTGAAGGGGAATTAGTTTAGCGCTGCGTTCCTTCTTCGGAGAAAACTTTTTTGTCTGCTCGCGCGAGCGCTCGCGGAAATGCCATTGCGCCTGCGCGCGCGGTTCTTTGCCTTCCGGTTTTAGTCGCCGATACTTTCCATCGGGCTGCAACTCTCGCGCTTTGACGCGATCGTGCAAAAAGTTCGGCAGCACTTCATTGATGATGCGGTCGCGCAGCGCCGGGGCAGTAATGGGAAAGGCAATCTCGATGCGCCGCAAAAAATTTCGCGGCATCCAATCGGCGCTCGCCAGAAAAACTTCCGGCTGGCCAGCATTTTCAAAACAATAAATCCGGCTGTGCTCAAGAAAGCGCCCGACGATGCTGATGACGCGAATGTATTCGCTCAACCCCGGAACTTTCGGGCGCAAACAACAAATGCCGCGCACGATGAGATCGATCGTTACCTCGGCGCAGGAAGCTTCGTAGAGTTTTTCGATGATCTCGCGATCGACCAGCGAGTTGAGCTTGGCCACGATGCGGGCGGGCTTGCCAGCGCGGGCGCGCGCGATCTCGCGATCGATCAAACTAAGCAGGCGTTGCTTGAGATCGAACGGCGCGACCATTAATTTTTTCAAGCCGGGGTAATCGGCCAGGCCGGTGAGCGTGTTAAAGACGATGGCGACTTCATCGGTCAACTCTGTTTCGGTCGTGAGCAAACTGAAATCGGTGTAAATGCGCGCGGTGCGCGGATGATAATTTCCCGTGCCGAGATGGACATAGTGACGAAGCCGATCGGCATCGCGGCGCACGATCAAGAGCGCTTTGCAATGCGTCTTAAGTCCCACGATGCCGTAGATGACATGCGCGCCCGCTTCCTCGAGTCGGCGCGCCCATTGAATATTCACCGCTTCATCGAAACGAGCGCGCAATTCCACGATGGCGGTGACTTGTTTTCCGGCGTTGGCCGCTTCGATCAGCGCTTCCACAATCGGCGAATCGCCACTTGTGCGATAGAGCGTGATCTTGAGCGCGAGAACCTGCGGATCGCGCGCCGCTTCCTCGATCAACTCGACCACCGGATCGAAACTTTCGTACGGATGATGGAGCAACACGTCCTGCTCACGCATCACTTCAAATACGTCGGCGTGCGGCGGCAAAGCGGGATCGCGCGCCGGTTGAAATGGGCGATCTTTGAGTTTTGCGAACGCATCGTTGGCAATGAGAGGAGCGAGATGCGTCATGGAAAGCGGGCCCTCCAGTTTATAGACGTCTGCTTGCGACAAATCGAAAAATTCGAGCAGTAAATCGCGAAAATCTCCCGGGCAATCGGGTTCCACTTCGAGGCGCACGGCATCGCCGCGACTCGACCGCCGCAGTTCCTGCTCAATCGTGCGCAGCAAGTTTTCCGCTTCTTCTTCGTCAATGTAGAGGTCGCTGTTTCGTGTGACGCGAAAGGCGTGCACGCCATCGAGAATCAAGCCGGGAAACAGCTCGGCGATGTGCTGTTTAATGAGCGATGCCAGATAAATGTAAGTCCACGGTTCTTCTTTGCTGCGCGGCAAAGCGATGAGCCGCGGCACCACGCGCGGGACCTGCACAATGGCGTGCAGCGGTTCGCCCCCCCGCCGCGTCTTCGCGCGCACAAACAAATTATGGCTCTTGTTCAACAGTTGCGGAAAGGGATGACTCGCATCCACCGCGAGCGGCGTCAGCATCGGGAAAACTTCTTCCTGAAAATATTTGCGCGCCCAGGCGGACCGTTTCGCATTTAATTGCGCGACTTCGTGAATGCGAATGCCGTTCTTCGCCAGCGTCGGCAGCAGCTCCTCATTCCAAAGCGCGTATTGTGTCGCGACGAGCTCACGAACCGTACGCTGAATGGCGTTGAAGGTTTCGGTCGGACTCAACCCATCCGGCGCCACATCGCTCGTCTCGCTTTCGATCTGTTGCTTAATTCCGGCGACGCGAATCTCGAAAAACTCATCGAGGTTCGAACTGAAAATGGTGAGAAATTTTACGCGCTCGATCAGAGGCTGCGTCGGGTCCTGCGCCTCCTCCAACACACGGCGATTAAATGCCAGCCAGCTCAGCTCGCGATTGATGAAATTTTTCGGGTCGGAAAAATTCGGCCGCGCGCTCTGTTGGTTTGCCGGAATCTCTGCGCCGTCATTGATCTGCTCTGCTGCGGCAGTGGAAGGAGCGGCTTGCGGCATCGGAACACCTAAACACTCAGGCGCATCGCTCGCAACGCGCGCGAGCCGTTGTCACAGGATTGTAACATCAAAAGCGTTGAACCGATCGACAACGCCTCGCATGGTCGAAACGCGATGACCAGCGCGACCGCGACCGCCAAATTGCCCACCGCTCGCGCGAAAGCTGCGCGGCCTGCGACCGGC
>JBDUCP010000125.1:0-5503 GCA_040003405.1 Verrucomicrobiota bacterium | reverse complement strand
AGGCATGCGAGTGGCCTAACGATTCGAACAATTCAAGCCGATTCTTTCGATATATACGGTTAGGAAACAGTCTTGACGCCCGCGGCTTAACGGAGCCATGCTCGCGGCTTAATTGGAGGACTAACTATGTTACATCTGGATACTGGTAATACCGCGTTCATGCTTTTGTGCTCAAGCCTGGTGATGTTAATGACGCCAGGCCTGGCGTTTTTTTATGGCGGGCTGGTCGGACGAAAGAATGTGCTGGCCATCATGATGCAGAGCTTCGTCTCGATGGGTTGGACGACGATGTTATGGTGGGCCTTTGGGTTTTCGCTCTGCTTCTCCGGCGACCAGAAGAGCGGCACGGACTTCTTTGGAATCATCGGCAATCTGAACTGGGCCGGGCTGCGGGGCATCACGCTGGCCACACCTTCACCTAACGACACGATCCCGATGCTCGTCTTTTGTGCCTACCAGATGATGTTCGCCGTGATTACGCCGGCTCTGATTACCGGCGCATTCACCAACCGCATTACCTTTAAGGCTTACATGCTATTCCTGACGGCGTGGCTGATCTTTGTTTATTTTCCGTTCGTGCACATGGTATGGGGGGGAGGCGTGCTGGCGGAATGGGGAGTGAAGGATTTTGCCGGCGGGATTGTGGTCCATAATATCGCGGGCATAGCGGCGCTCGCGTCCATTTTGTTCGTCGGTAAGCGCAAGGTGGCGGACCGCGGACCGCATAGTATTCCGCTGGTCGCGCTCGGGACGGGGTTGCTCTGGTTTGGCTGGTATGGCTTCAATGCCGGCTCGGAGTTTAGGGTGGATTCAATTACGGCGGTGGCTTTCTTGAATACGGACATTTCGGCTTCATTCGCTGCCATCGCATGGCTTTGCGTGGACTGGCGCGTTTCAAAGAGGCCGAAGTTCCTTGGCTTACTAACCGGCGCGGTAGCTGGTCTCGCTACTATCACACCTGCGGCAGGCTTTGTCTCGCCCGCGACGGCCGCCATCATAGGTCTCATTGCGGGAGTCGTCTGCTATTATGCGTGCGCGCTAAAAAATAAACTGCGGTGGGATGACGCGCTCGACGTCTGGGGCGTGCACGGAGTGGGCGGCTTGCTCGGGATCATCTTACTCGGGGTGTTCGCCTCGACGGCATGGAACCCGGCAGCTAATGGCGGCGTAAACGGATTGCTCGCGGGTGACTCAAGCTTTTTTCTGAAGCAGCTCGCAGCCGGTCTCTTTTCGTCGATCTGGGCTTTTGTCTTTACTTTAGGAATGTTATGGCTAATCAACCGCATCACACCTGTGCGAGTCGAAGATGCGCACGAAGAACTAGGTTTGGACGAAGCGCTCCATGGCGAGGCCGCTTACATCGAAACGGAAGTAGCCGTGATCCGTCCTAGCCAGTCGCTGTGACGATGAAACAGATCGTTCGAGCGTTTAGTGTTATAACTCTCATTAGGCTGGTGTCGGCTGGGACACCCGAGGCGATTTCGCCGACGCCGGAGCCATCCTTTAAGGTGTATGGATGGGTGGAGGGCGGGATTACCTTCAACGCGGACCAACCTAACGACCGACAGAATTTTGGACGCCTTTTCGATGATCGCGCGAATGAACTGCTGCTCAACCAGGCGGTAATCACTTTCGAGCGCGCGCTTCCGAGTACGACCGAAAGGATCGATTGGGCTTTTAAGCTACAGGCGATGTTTGGTGCCGATGCGCGCTTTATTCATTCGCTCGGACTACTCGACAACACGATGCATGAAACGGTTCAGCCCGATCTGGTAGAAGCGTTCCTGGTTTTGCATCTGCCGATCTGTAGTTCCGGCGGAGTCGATTTGAAGCTCGGCAAGTTCGTTACGCTCGAAGGCGCGGAGACCATCGATCCACGCTCGAATCCCTTCTACTCCCACACCTACATTTTTAACTTCGGCATTCCATTCAATCATACCGGCGGGCTTGCGATCTGGCACGCTACTCCGCAGCTAGACTTCTATGCCGGTTTAACCAGAGGCGTTAATACGAGCGTCGACGACAATAACAATTCGCTCGCGTTTCACGGCGGTGTCGGACTCAATCTCCTGGGAGGAAAATTAACTGCCCTTGCCAGCACGCACATCGGCGCAGAAACACCGAAGGACAATCGGCACAACCGTTATCTAAACGACATTACGATTACCTCCAAGCTGACGAAGAACCTTACCTCAATCACCGATCTGAACTACATCTACGACGCCGGCGCAGATGCGCGGGGCTACGGCATCGCGCAGTATTTCATTTATGCGATCAACGACGTTTTCTCCATCGGTCTGCGCGGCGAAGTTTGGCGCGACGCCGACGGTTTCTATGTTGCCTCTTTCGCCGAGAATGATGATGTCTCCGATGGGTTGCAGGGTGGCGCCGTTACGCTAGATCCGCGCACGGTTGGCGGCGGCAGAACCATCTACGGAGCAGTGACGCTGGGATGCACGATTAAACCTCCTGTGCCAAAGCCTGTCGCCAGTTTGCAGATTCGGCCGGAATTGCGGTTCGATCGCGCCCTCAATGATACGCGGCCGTTTAATGATTCATCCGACCGGGACCAGTTTACGGCTGGGATTGATGTCATTCTAGGATTCTAACATTCTGTTAGAATCAAAAACGCACGGTTAGCTGCGCTCCCAACAGGTGTCCGAAGCCGCGGCGCGCATTGTCGTCGTGCTCAAGATCGTACTGTAGCTTCAGTTGGGTGTGAGGAGTGAAACGATAGGACGCGGCCACGTCGATTCGCCAGGCGTCATGACCCCAGGGAAGCTCCCGTCCACTCCCATCGGGTACTGTCCCGTAGAGCTGTTGGTTTAAGCGCACCGCCCCAAAGAACTGGGGCGTAAATTTGTATTTCGCTTCCAGAAAATAGCCGAAGACATCCGCGTTTCCGACCAGCGGAACTTCAAAGCGGGCCTCATGCACTTCCGCCCAAACCTGCCAATGATGCCATTCCCAACTAGCGTCCTGTCCAATAAAAATCTCCCGGTAGTCGCCCAGCCCGCGACCCGGCGGCAAACTCGGTGCGGCCTCTTCCAGAAAGTAAGAACCACTGCTGGCGGAGAGCCCAAAATTCCACGCCTCGTTAGGCCGAAAGCCAAGACGTCCGCTAACGGTGGGATGCTCGAAACCGATGCGGGTGGCATCCCAGCTTTCCGGTCGGGAGGCAAGCGCGGCGTTCTTAAGCTCCAGCGCGTAGTCGAACTTCCACAGCCGTCCCGCGACCGACGCCCCCGAGGTGTAGCTCGGCCCCCAGATAACCGGATTGTATTCGTATTTTTCATCCCGCAAGTCCGCATCGAGATCCGCCGTAAAGGCAGGCGCCAGCCGGTCTTCCACCGCCGTGATGTTTTCGTAAATAAGCGGCGCGTTGAGAAAAGGATTGTCCCACGACAGATGACGCGGCACCCAGCGGCCAATGACCGTCGCAAATTTTCCGATCTGGAAACTGATGCGTCCGTCCTCCCAAGGGGTGACGCGTAAAGCATATTCGTCCAGCCGCGCTTGCGTGCCCAAGTCGGTCGGATCGAAATGGCGGTCGAAGCGTGCCTGGCTGAAAAAGTAAATGGCGGAACCAAGCTGTGAATCAAGAAAGAGAGTGAGGCGCGGATTGAAGAGGGTCTCGCTGCTCGAGTCGATCAAACCCGGGGCCGGCCGATCGAAGGCGTAGAACTCCAGATCCAGCGTGCCACTCAGGCGGGTACGAAATTGATGGTCGCGAGCACTAAGCGTCAGATTTTGATCGAGGCGATCCAAAAATTCCTGCGCCCGGACGTGGCCCGCGTTCAGAAATACGGCGAAAAAGAATAGGCAGCGAAGTTTCACGTGGAAGAAGACATCGCTGGCGAACCCACCTTCGCCACCTTAAATCGCACCTCAAATTCCGTCGCCTCCGTATCCGAGCGGACCAGGCGCAGATCGCCGCCATGGAGGCGGGCGAGCTCGCGCGCGAGATTCAAACCGAGCCCATGGCCCGGAACGTTCTCGCCTCTCCCGCCGCGATGGAAGCGTTCAAAAATATGCGCCTGCGCCGCCGCCGGTATGGGTCGAGCGGTGTTCTCGACACTTAGGATCACGTCGTCGCCTTCTTCGTGGGCGAAGACGCAAATACTTCCGCCCGGTACATTATACTTTCGCGCGTTCTCCAGCAGATTTTGCACGATCACCGTGACGTAGCTCCGTTCTCCCTCAATCCGCAAACCGGCAGGAAAATTTGTTTTGAGTTCGATGTGCAGATCGTCGGTCAGGACGCTTAAGTCGTCGATCCATTCTTCGAGCAACTGCGATAAATCCACTGTGCCGAAATTGATCTGGAGCCGGCCAGCATCCATCCGCGAGAGAAGAAGCAAATCGTCGATCACGCTGGTGATGCGATAAGTCTGGTGCAGTAGGGCGGAGAGTTTGTCGTAAACGTCCGGAGTGAAATGTTCATGCGCCAGCAGTTCGTCGATGCCTGCGCGCAGGATGGTGACCGGGGTTTTCAATTGATGCGACGCATCGGCGGAAAAGCGGGTCGAGCGTTGCAGTTCTTCATGCGTAGTCGCGAGAGAGGCCTCGGCGCGTTTGCGCCGCGCGCGATTTTCTTCCGAGACGACGGCAAGCTTTTCCACTGGACGCGAGAGACGGCGCGCGATGAGATCGCTCGCGAGAAGACCGACGAGGAGCAGGCACAATCCCGTCACAATAATTTGCGAGCGGATTTGACGGTGGCGAGCAATGGCCGGAGCGAGCGGATACACCGCGACTTCGTAGGCCGGTGGAAAGAGCGAACCGGGATTGAGTTGGTTATAGAAGAGAAGGTGAGGCGCGCCTCCGATCTGCACCTTGAGACTGCTCTGCGGCTGGTCCCGGGACGTGACCGCGCTACCCACTTGCGCGCCGACAGTCAGTTGTTACTCTTCACTCAACAACGGCGAAGTTAGCCGCCCGCCCACCCAGACGCCGCTCTTGATCCCAGTCGCGCTCTTCCCGCCGCCAAGTTTCACTGGATTAAATCCAAGCGCTAACATTGCGATAACCTTGCCGCTGGCGGTCGAAGAAACCGGTATCGCGATCACCTCATCCATCGGTTCGCGCGCGCCACTTACACTTTTGCGCGGTAGGTAACCAATCTGCTGGTCGGTCGACACTCTGGGCAGTGCTACCTGCGCCTCCTCTTCCGGTCGTAACTCTCCTACCTCCGCTGGATTCGGCGGCGGAATGACGGCGCCTTTGCTGTCCAGAAAACGATAGAAGGTCGCGTGGAGTTCCTCCCTTGGCGCTTGCGATAGCCGACCGCCTTCGCGTTCCACCAGATCGCGCAACTCGTCGCGAGCGCTCGGGTAAAGAAGGTCCAAGGCATTGTCTTCCAGCGCAGCGTGAATTCGCGGTCGCATAACCAAATCGCGACAGCGCTCCGAGAGAGCGGCGTGACGCATGCCCTGCACACCATGTAACGTCGCGAGCTCCGCTTGGAAATCGCGCTGCAGATCGCGCTCGGTAAGGACAAAAG
>JBDUCP010000124.1:0-5511 GCA_040003405.1 Verrucomicrobiota bacterium | reverse complement strand
GCACCTGAATGACGCGCTCGATTTCGTTATGCCGGCCGATGACCGGATCGAGCTCATTCTTTTTTGCCAGCTCGGTCAGGTCACGACCGAAGGCACGCAAGGCCGGCGTCTTGACTTCTTTCTTGCCACCACTGGAACTAACAGGCTCTTCGCTTTCGCCTTCCGTCGGCATGAAATTCGGATCGAGTTCCTTGAGAATTTCGTTGCGCGTCCGTTCGATATCGACTTCCAGATTCTTGAGCACGCGCGCGGCGACACCTTCGCCTTCGCGCAAAAGTCCCAGCAAAATATGCTCGGTGCCGACGTAGGAATGGTTAAGCGCCTTCGCTTCCTTACCCGCGAGCGCGAGAACTTTTTTCACGCGCGGGGTATAGGGAATATTGCCGACCATTTTTGTTTCCGGTCCCGAACCAACTTGCTTCTCGACTTCCATCCGCACGGTCTCGAGGTCGAGTCCCATCTTTTGCAGCACGTTGACGGCAACACCCTGCCCGAGCTTGATTAGCCCAAGCAAGAGATGCTCGGTGCCGACGTAGTTATGATTGAAGCGATCCGCTTCTTTGCGAGCCAGCGCCAAAACCTGCTGGGCCCTCGGCGTAAAATTATTCATTGGTTTGTAGCTCAGGATTCGATCCGTTCTCCGATTCCCGCGCCACTTTATTAATATCAGGTTTCGGGAAGACCCGCAAACGGTCGCGGATAATTTGCGCGCGTAAATGGTCGCGCTCCTCCGCATTTAGTTTTCGCTGCGAGCTGTTTTGCAAATGCGCCGGCTGCGTATCGATGAACAATTCATCGATCGGCAAGCGCCGGTCTTCGGGAAAGGCGCCGAGGTCCACGCCGAGCTTGATGATCGAGAGCAGATTGAGCGCTTCCTTCGAAGTCATGGCGTGCGCAAAAGTAAGCACGCCGTAAGCGCGGCCGATCTGATCCCAGAGCGTGTGGGATTTTTTTTGGATCAACATCTGCCGCGCGTCATGTTCCTTTTCGATAATCGTCTCGATCACTTTCGTTAGGCGGCCAACGATTTCCTCTTCCTTTTCGCCAAGGGTCGTTTGATTAGAGATTTGAAAAAGATTCCCCATCGCTTCGGTGCCTTCGCCGTAGAGACCGCGCACCGCGAGACCGATTTTGTTCACGGCCTGAATGACCTGATTAATCATCTCGCTCAAGACGAGACCGGGCAGATGCAACATCGCCGATGCGCGCATGCCGGTACCGACGTTCGTCGGACATGCGGTCAGATAACCCAGCCGCGTATCATAGGCGAAATCGAGTTTCGCCTCGAGCGTGCTGTCCACCTTATCGACCAGCTTGAACGCGCTTTTTAATTGTAGGCCGGAGCGAATCGATTGCATGCGCAAGTGATCCTCTTCGTTGATCATGATG
This sequence comes from Verrucomicrobiota bacterium, assembly GCA_040003405.1. Classification (GTDB taxonomy): domain Bacteria; phylum Verrucomicrobiota; class Verrucomicrobiia; order Chthoniobacterales; family UBA10450; genus JBDUCP01. The sequence goes on along the minus strand of JBDUCP010000124.1, from coordinate 4,122 downwards.
CTCAACGTTTGCCGGCGATTGATGATGACCGCGCTGCCGACTCCCTTCGCCGCATGTTCGCGACTGATCAGATGCCGCTCGACCAACACTTGTTTTTCGAGCGCGGAAAGGTCCTGCAAAGATTCCGAAAACGAGTCCTGCATCTCAGACAATTCTTCCACCTGCGGCTTGATTGCATCGAGAATCGCGGTGCGTTCTGCCTTCTTGGCCCAGCCGGGAAAAGCGCGTTGCCGAAGATTCCTGGCGAGACGCACGCGACTGCTGATCACGATCTGGTGATGCGGCCCTTCGCCCCGCAGCCATTCCCCGCCCGTCGCCATGATGTTGGAAAATTTCATGCTAGCTCGTTTGCTGCAGTTGTTTGATCTGATCGCGCAATGACGCTGCCGTCTCGTAATTTTCTTCGGCCACCGCCTTCTCTAAATTTTCCGTCAACGTCCGCATGCGATCGCCCAATTCGAGTTCGCGGTGCGCGCGCGTCGGCAATTTACCCACGTGCTCCGTCCCTTTGTGCATCGCCTTCAGCAGAGTCGTTAGGCCTTCGGAAAATGTGCCGTAACAACCGCTGCAACCGAGTCGTCCCGTTTTCTTGAAATCGGCCTGGGTGAAGCCACACACCGCACATTTCAGCGTTGGTGCGCCCTTCTCGATTTGTTCGGCCGCACCGATACCTAACAAAAGATCGGCCAAGGCAAAACCGGTCGGATCCTGCACGCCTTTTTCCTTCGAACAGGCATCGCAGAGATTCACCTTCTGCATTTTGCCCTCGAGAATTTGCGTCAGGAAAACTGTCGCATCATTGCATTTGCAAACGTCGCACAACATTTCGCTAAAATTAGAAAAGCACCTTGCGCGCCGATGGCGCATTTCCCCGCCTTACTCAAAAATCGGTGTGCCGGTTTCGCGCGTCAGTTCGCGGAAACGCTTGATCATTCGCGCCGTGATGGGGCCGGGCTTGCCAACGCCAATCATGCGGCCGTCGGCCTTGATTACCGGAATTAATTCCGCCGCCGTGCCGGTGAGAAAGCATTCATCCGCCACGAACACGTCGTGCCGCGTGATGTCGGCCTCGGTCAATTCCATTCCCAACTCCGCTGCGATATCGAATACGACCGAACGGGTAATCCCACGCAACGCGCCCGCGCTGATCGGCGGGGTAAAGATGCGGCCGCGCTTGATAATGAAAACATTGTCGGCGGTGCATTCCGCTACGTTGCCCGCTTCGTTTAACATCAGCGCTTCATCTGCCCCCGCGAGATTCGCCTCAATCCTCGCCATGACGTTGTTCAAATAATTGAGCGACTTCACCGCGGGGTTGAGCGACGCCGGACTGGTCCGCCGCGTCGCGCAAGTGACGACCGTCAGTCCCGCCTCGCAAACCTCCTTCGGGTAAAGCGCGATCGTGGTCGCGATGATGATGATGCTCGGCCGCTTACATTGCGCCGGGTTTAACCCGAGATTGCCGACGCCGCGCGTGACGATGAGTCGGATATAACCTTCACGTAGATTATTTTGCCGGATCGTTTCCAGCAACGCTTCCGTCATCTCGCCGGCGCCAATCGGAATCTCGAGACAAATCGAGCGGGCCGAATCCCACAAGCGCTGGAGATGTTCTTCCAAGCGAAAGACGCGACCGTTGTAAAAGCGAATACCTTCGAAAATCCCGTCGCCGTAGAGCAAGCCGTGATCGAAGACGGAAACCTTCGCCTCCGCCTCCGGCACAAACTTTCCGTCGAGGTAAATCGTCAACTCTTTTTTTGCCACGCTCGCAGGTGTTTCGCGGGCAGGACTGCTGACCGCCCCGCCTGTTTTCGGTTCGTCCAACACCATCGTCCCGTCGCTAGTTGTCGAAGTTTTTGTTAGCACGGAAAAACGTTCGGCGGATCGGCAGGCAATTCAAGCGACAATATCTTACTGGAGCAACCCATCCACGATCCGCAATTGCCGGTCGCCCAGTCCGGCGAGGCGATTGTCGTGCGTCACGACGAGCAGAGTTTTCTTTCGGCTGCGCGCCAACTCCAACAGAAGATCCATGATGGTGTCGCCGGTTTTGGAATCGAGATTGCCGGTCGGCTCGTCGGCAAAAATGATGTCGGGATCATTGGTGAGGGCGCGCGCGATGGCGACGCGTTGTTGCTCGCCGCCGGAAAGTTCTGCCGGCAAATGATGCATCCGTTCGCGCAGGCCCACGTCATTCAAGCTCGCTTCCGCCACCGCGGCTTTGTTGCGTCCGCCAATCATGGCCGGCAGCATCACGTTTTCCAGCGCAGTTAATTCCGGCAACAGGAAATAGCCTTGAAAAACGAACCCCATTTTCCGGTTGCGCAACTGCGCCTGCGCGGATGTGCGCCCCTCGTAGAGCCGGCGGCCTTCAAATTCCACAGTGCCCGATTCCGGCCGCTCCAATCCCGCCAGCGTGTAGAGCAACGTCGTCTTGCCCGCGCCCGATGCGCCGCAGAGAAAGACCGCTTCGCCTTGCTGCACCGTCAGCGAAATTCCGCGCAGCACCTCGATTCGGCGCGAACCGATGCGAAAGGAGCGGCGCAAATCCGTCGCCACCAGTTGCGCTTGCGTCATGCGCCGACCATTCGCCAGATCGCAGCGGCGCGCAACGTTTGCGGCGTTTACGAGAACCCCAGTGAACGCAGCGTTGGGCGGTCTATTGCCGCCGTCACCGCGAGTCCCCTATCCTGCTGCCACGCGGCCAACGCTTGCTGGGTTGAAGGACCGCAAACGCCATCGACCGCGTCGTTGTAGTAACCTTCCTCTTGCAGCGCGCGTTGCACACTCACGATCACTTGATCCGGCGGCAGTCCATCATATCCGTAGATCGGACCGTCGTAAGCGTAGCTATTATAGTAGGGATCGTAGCCGTAAGCCGGATACCAGTAACCGGCATCCCAGTAATAACAGCCGCCGCTCACGAGCGCGAAACGGGTGTAACGGTTACGCCACCAATCCCGATGATGATGTTCTCGATGGCCGCGGGCGTACGCTGCGCGAAAAGTTGCGTCCGTTGTGTTCCCACCGCGCCAGGCCGTTCCCTCGCCGCTATGATTGCGCCAAACTCGATTTCGATCTTCCCCTATCCCAAGCCGTCCATTCCGGTCCCAATTCCCCGCATCACCGTGCGCACCGGCACGGGCACCTCCAGACGCTTCCGGTTTTTCCACCGGATTAAAGTATCGCGTCGGCTGGCGATTCGCAGTTCCAAACTCGCCCGGCCTCCCATTGAGCGAGGCATTCGGCGACTGGCGAAATTGCTGACCAGCGAACGCGGGCGTTTGTCGCGCTGCCGGCTGAGAAAAATTGCGTCGCGTATTTTGATATTGCGGAGCGCGAATTGCGGGAGCGGCGGCCGGGCGCGGCTGATTCGCAGCTCGGCGCGTAACGCGTGGCGACGACACTGCGTCGTCGGCACTCTTGCCGGCTGACTGCGCATTCGCCCAAGGCGCGACCGCTAGAAAGATTGAGAATGAAAGAGCGGAGAAGATTTTCATAAGCGTGCAGTTTCCAGTTTAGACCATTCGCACCACGAATTATTCATTCAATGCCGCCTGCTGTCGGACCGCTTCGAATAAGACAATCGCAACTGCCGTGGCAAGGTTCAGACTGCGCGTTCCATACATCGGGATGGTGAGTAATTCGTCTGCGTGCTCGGAGAGCATCTGCTCCGGCAACCCTTTCGTTTCACGCCCGAAGACGAGAAAATCTCCCGGGCGAAAACGTGCGCGATAATACGGAGGCTGCGCCTTCGTCGTCAGAAAAAAATAACCGACATCGGGCGGCTGCGCGGCTTGCAGTTCCGCGAACGAATCCCACGTGCGTACCGTCACCTCTTTCCAATAATCGAGACCGGCGCGCTTCAATTCACGATCGTCGATGGAGAACCCGAGCGGCTTCACCAGATGAAGCGTTGAGCGGGTGGCCAGACAGAGCCGCCCGATGTTCCCCGTGTTCGGCGGAATCTCCGGCTCGATCAGGACAACATTAAACAAGTTTGCTCGCGACGAATTTTTCCAGCTTCACAATATCGGCGGCAAACTTCCGGATCCCTTCCGCCGTCTTCTCCGTCGCCATGGCATCATCATTCAGAAGATAGCGGAATGTCTTCTCATCCAG
>JBDUCP010000123.1:0-5543 GCA_040003405.1 Verrucomicrobiota bacterium | reverse complement strand
GAAGCGGCGCGTTACTACGCGAAGCTGTGCAAGCTCGGACATGAGCTCGGCTATCTCGATGTGGGCGGCGGTCTCGGCGTTGATTACGACGGATCGCGCAGCGACTTCGACAGCTCGGCCAACTACTCGCTCCAGGAATATGCGAACGACGTCGTCTGGAACATCATGGACGTCTGCGATTCCGAGAACGTCGCGCATCCGGCAATTGTCAGTGAAGGCGGGCGCGCGATCGTCGCGCACCATTCCGTCTTAGTCGTCGAAGCGTTTAGCTCGATCGAGAAGACGGCGCCGAAACTCAAGATCGATATCAGCGAGACCGACCATAAATTGGTGCGCGACATTCTCGACGTGAAGCAGCGCCTGAAGCGCGGCAATCGCCTCGAAAGTTTGCACGACATTCAGCAGATTAAGGAGGAAGCGCAGCAGACCTTCACGCTCGGCCTGCTCGATCTCGAATCGAAAGCGAAGATCGATACCGTCTATTGGCAGCTCGCGCAGCAGATCGTGAACATGCATCGCGGCCTGCGCTTCGTGCCGGAAGAAGTGAAGCAACTGGAGACCTCGTTAGGCGACCAATACATCTGCAACTTCTCCGTCTTCCAATCTCTGCTCGATCATTGGGCGCTCGGCCAGTTGTTTCCCATTATGCCGATCCACCGCCTAACGACACCTCCCGATCGCAACGGCATGCTCGTCGATATCACCTGCGATTCCGACGGCAAGGTTTCCAAGTTCATCGATCTGCAGGATGTGAAAGAAACTTTGCCGCTGCATCGCATCATCCCCGGTGAAATTTATTACCTCGGCGTGTTCATGGTCGGCGCTTATCAGGACATCATGGGTGATCTGCACAATCTGTTTGGCCGCGTCACCGAAGCGCATGTCTTCCTCGATTCCGACGAAGAATCCGGCTGGTACATTGAAGAAGTGATCGAAGGCAGCACGATCGGCGAAGTCCTCGCCATGACGCAGTGGGATAAGGTCGAGCTGATGCGGCTTCTCAAAACACAGGTCGATGCTGCGATCAAAACCGACCGTTTGAAACCGAACGACGCCATGAAATTGCTCTCCGACTACGAGCGTCTCCTCCAGGAGTACACCTACCTCTCGCTCACTGACGCCAGACCCGCGCCGCTTCCCGGCAATTGGTTGCCGCTCAGTTAGGTCGCGCGAAGACGGCGGTTAGATTACCGCGTGCAGCACTTTGAGGTCGGGCTCGTGTTTGGCCAGACCAAAGTGTCGTTAGCTACAGAAGCAATTGTTCGAGTTCGCCCAGCCGCCTCTCGAATAAACGCAGCGTGCTTTCGATCGGCGCGGCCGTGGTCATGTCCACTCCGGCTGCCTGCAAGGTCTCGAGCGGAAATTTCGAGCCACCCGAGCGGAGAAACTCGAGATACGCATTCACGCCGCCCGGTACTCGAGCGAGGACACGTTCGGAGAGCGCTACCGCCGCGGAAATTCCGGTCGCATATTTATACACATAGAACGCGCTGTAGAAATGCGGGATGCGCAGGCATTCCAGATCGAGCTGCGGATCGAGGACCACGGCATCGCCGAAATACGCTTGCAGCAGCGCGCGATATTCTGTCTTGAAAACGTCGAGTGTGAGCGCGTCTCCGCGTTCTTCGATCGCGTGAATGATCTTTTCGAATTCGGCGAACATCGTCTGCCGGAAGAGCGTGCTGCGGATGTCGTCGATCTGCCGATTGATGATATAGGCGCGCATTTTCGGGCTCTCCGTGCGCTCGAGTAGATGATGCGTGAGCAACTCTTCGTTAAAAGTCGAGGCGACTTCGGCTAGAAAAATCGGGTAGTCGCTATCCTGATAACTCTGCGCGCGTTGCGCGAACCAGGTGTGCATGGAATGGCCGGCCTCATGCGCGAGCGTGTAAACGTCGGAGAAAACGTCGCTCTTATAGTTCATCAGGATGTAGGGCGGCGCGCCGAAGCTGCCGGAGGAAAATGCGCCGCTGCGTTTTCCTTTGGTCTCGTAACGATCGCACCAGCGGCCGCGCAAACCTTCAGCCAAGGCGGTCGTGTATTCCGGGCCAAGCGGTTCGACGGCAGCAAGGACGTGCTCGATCGCTTCATCAAAAGTGATGCGCGATTCGATCTCCGGGACGAGCGGGACGTAAGTGTCGTAATGATGCAACTCATCGAGCCCGAGCGTGCGCCGACGCAGTTCATAGTAGCGGAATAATGGGGCGAGATTCTGCCGCACCGCACCGATAAGCCCGTCGTAAACCGTCACCGGCACGTCGTCGCGGAAGAGCGATGCTTCCAGCGCGGAAGAATAATTGCGCGCGCGCGCCCGGAAAACATCCGCCTTGACCGAATAGGCGAGCGACGAAGCGAGCGTGAATTGGTGGTCCTGAAATTCTTCGTAGAACTGATGGAACGCGCGTTTGCGCAACACATGGCTGCGCTTCACCAGGAACGAGCCGAACGAACTTTGCGTAAGCGGTTTTTCTTCGTCCTTTTCGTCGCGCAAAACGCCGAACTTCATATCGACATCGGTCAACTGCGAGAACGTTTCGTCGTAGCCCTCGAGCGCTGAACTGCCGAGCGCGAGCAAACGTTCTTCGCGCTCCGACAAGACGTGCGGCTTCATCCGCCGGATTTTTCTCAGGCGCGTGTGCCAGGCGGCGAGCGCGGGATCGTCCAGGTAGCGTGCGAACGCGTCATCGGAAATGGCCTGAATTTCCGGGCCGAGAAAGGAGGCGCTTTCACTGACGGTGGTGAGCAGATTTTGCAACTGCCCCATGCGCGCGAGGTAATCCGGATGAGCGCCGTCCTCCGCCAATTGCAGCGAGGCGAAGTGGTAAACGCGTTCGATTTTTAGGTCTAGTGATTTCTCGAATTCCAGACAGTCGGCCAGCGTTTGCGCCGAATCGCCGACCCGGCCTTTCCAATCCGCCAGTTGCGGATAGCTGCGTTGGATCCACGCGAAATTCTCATTCCATTTTTCGACGTCGGCGAAGAGATGAGTGAGGTCCCATTTGTCGGAGTCGGGCAGCTCGGCGCGAGTGAGGATGTGCGTGGTCATGGCAAAGAGGCAGAACTTTCATGCCCCGGCGCAACGCGGCAGATGTCGGTTATTTCGTAGGCGGAAAGAGGGCAATGTAGTCGCCCAGCCCTTCCTCTTGCAACTTCTCCACCGGCACGAAACGCATCGCCGCGGAGTTCATGCAGTAACGCAGCCCGGTCGGCGGCGGCCCGTCATCAAAGACATGGCCGAGGTGCGAATCGCTTTTTTTTCCACGCACTTCGCTCCGCATCATAGCAAAATGCTGATCGGGTTTCAGCGCGATGTGCTCGGGCGCAAGCGGCTTGGAGAAACTGGGCCAGCCGGTGCCGCTATCGAATTTATCGATGGACGAAAACAGCGGTTCGCCCGTGATGACATCGACGTAGAGACCGACGCGATGGTTGTCCCAATAGAGATTATGGAAGGCCGTTTCCGTGCCGTTCTGGCGGGTGACGTTATATTGCTCCGGCGTCAATTTGCGACGGAGCTCAGCGTCCGACGGCACGGTCGTTTCTGTCGGCTGCATTTTCGCGTGGCTGATTTTTTTCTCCTGTGCCTGCGCCCAGAAGACAGAGCCGATGCTGATGAGAATGGCCACGCCGAGCGCCCACACAAAAGTAATGCGCGAATCGCGGGAAGGGGATGGAGGGAGCGGAGGCATTGGTAAGTTATTATACGGAAGTTACGCGCATTTGGATGCAGCGATGAAATTAATTTCGCTAATCAACGTCCTGCCGACCGGCTTCTGGGACGCGAATGTAACGCCTCAGTGCGAGCAATCCAATCGGCGCAATCGATGCCGCCAGCGCGAAGATCAGCCACATCGTTCCGGATCGTCGCGGCCCGTGCTCTGGGCAAAAGGCCGCGAGGATCCAACCACTCGTGCCGACCAGCAATTTGCCGACGAGAAATGGAAGATAAGCGAGCGCGCCGTATGACGCTTCCTGTCCCGGCGGCGCGATCGCGGCGGCATACTCGTAGACGCGCGGCGAATAGAAGGCTTCACCAATTGAGAATACCGTGAGGTAGAGCGCGGCCATTACGTAATAGGGATGGATGTCGCCTGGCAATCGCAGGTAGCCGTGTCCGAGCCACTGTCCGATTGCAGTGTTCACCGCCGGCTCGAACCATGCAGTCGGCAACGCCATAATGAATACTCCCGCCGCGCAGATCGCTCCGCCAATGACGACCATTCGGTAGGCGGAGAAACGTTGCGTCAAGGCGCCGACGACCGGTACCAGGAGTATGATCACGACCGAATTGATGCCCGAGAGTTTGCCGACGGGTGCGTGCAAGCCCAGCTCGCGATCGCCGAATTTCGGAAAAACATAATCCATCTGCAAAAAGATCGCTTTCAGAAACCCGATGAGCAGGAAGAAAACGAGCAGGCGGAAAAAGGCCGACTGACTGAGCAATTGCCGAAAGAGCCGGATCGTTTCCGCGGCGCTGCCCCGGATGGAGCCGAGTGCTGTCGAGGCTGACGCGCGTCTGATTCCCTCGCGGCGGCGGAGAAAATAAATCGTCGGAAAAAGCAAAATCTCGAATCCCAGACTAACCAGAAACAGTTGCTGGTGCGCTGTCGGTTCGAAGCCAAAAAAGTTTGGATGAAACTCGCGTTGCCTAACGAAATCAAAAATCCAGCCGGCGACCCAATAGCCGACATTCATCACCGCGTAGATGAGCGAGAAGGACATCGAGCGTTGTCGCGTCGTGGAGTAACAGCGTGTCGCCGCCAATAACACCGGCGTGCCGAGCGCTTCGCCAACGGCCAGCGGAAGAACGCCGCAAACCAGGGCCAGCCATGGCGTAGTTGTCGTCACCATCACGCTACGCGCGATCGTGCAGATGCCGACGCCGAGGAAAAAAGTCCGGCGAAGTCCGATCGCATCGGTGAGCGAGCCGGCGAGCAACGTGAACACCGTCATCGCCGGCGCCCAGACCCATCCGACTAAAGCTCCCGCGGATTGATCGCTAAAACCGAGGTCCTTCGACAGCCACAGGATCATGGTTTTGTTCGTCACCGAGTAGGCGGTGTAGATGAGGAACTTGAGCAGGAACGTGAGCCACAGTTCGCGTTGCGCTCCCTTTAGGACCGTGAATTTGTCAATGAACCCACCGAATCCGCGCACGGCCAGCGCTGGGACAATCTCCTCCGACGGGGATACTATTTTGTTTGGGTCGGCCACGGCTTTCCATTGTTAGCTGACAACGGCTGCGCTGTCATGCCGATGCCTCCAAATGTCTCGGGTAGGGTTTGCGTCTCGCCTGCCGGTTTTGGCATCTTGCCAAAACAATCCTCCAATTGCGTGATCGCGAGACGCGATCACCGGCGGGCGAGACGCCCACCCTACCCGAGACAAGAACCGTTCGTGTCGAGGCACGGCGGTGGAAGGCCGTTCTGCCCGCGAAATTCGTTTCAGAGATTGCATGGGCATCTCTCTAAAACCGCAGCACCTCAATCGCTACCGGCAAATCGCGTGGCTCTTCGTTAAGTACGGACGATCGGACCTGGTCA
>JBDUCP010000008.1:0-18782 GCA_040003405.1 Verrucomicrobiota bacterium | reverse complement strand
GGCAGTGGCGCGCTCACGCACGGACAACCTGATAGCGCGGGAGTGCCGGCGGATTTCGCGGCGCTCACGATTTCACTTCCATTCAATGACATCGCAGCCGTGCGCGCTGCGTTTCATGAGAATCCCAGGACAATCGCCGCCGTCATTCTCGAACCCATTCCGGCAAATGCCGGTCTCTTTTTTCCGTGCGAAAATTTCCTGCAAGAGTTGCGTGACGAATGTACCGCGCATGGCGCGCTGCTGATTTTCGACGAAGTCATGACAGGATTCCGCGTCGCGCGCGGCGGGGTGCAGGAAATTTTTGGCGTGCGTCCCGATCTCACTGCGCTCGGCAAAATCATCGGCGGCGGATTGCCGGTCGGCGCTTTCGGCGGCCGCGCGGAAATCATGGCGCGCCTGTCGCCGGAAGGTCCGGTCTATCAGGCCGGCACGCTCTCGGGAAATCCGCTGGCCATGGCAGCCGGCCTTGCGCAATTGCGTGAACTCGATCGCACCAACGCCTGGGAATTACTGGAAGCCTTAGGCTCGCGCTTTGAAGCGGCCACGCGCGATGTTCTGCGCCACCTGCAGTTGCCGTACACGTTCCATCGTATCGGCTCGATGTTCTGTCTCTTCTTCACTTCCGATCCCGTGACGGATCTCGCGAGCGCGAAGCGAAGTGACCTCGAGAAATTTGCGCACCACTTTCGCGTTTGTCTCGACCGCGGAATTTATTTTGCGCCGTCCCAATTCGAGACCGGCTTCCTCTCGGTCGCGCACACCGATGCTGATCTCGAAACAACGGCGCGCGTGCTACGCGAGAGTTTGGGCGACTAAGTCTTTGCGTCGCTGCATCGCGTAGACTATCGGAGTCCGCTGTGAGTTCCTCGGGCCCGATCCGCGCGGTCGCGAAATTTTTCTTCGAAGGCGACCGGAAATTTTTCGTGAAGGGAGTCACCTACGGCCCTTTCAAGCCCGATGCCGACGGCCACTATCTCGGCCGCACGGAGCAAGTGCAGCGCGATCTCGCGCAAATGCGCGAAATGGGAATCAACGTCCTCCGCATTTATCACGTCCCGCCTCCGTGGTTTCTCGATTGTTGCGGCGCGGCTGGAATGCGTGTGCTCATCACCCTGCCGTGGGCGAAGCATCTAGAATTTCTTCGCAACAAAAAAATCGCGCGATGAAATCGCCGCGATGGTGCGCACGGCGGTGGCGACCAACCGCGGCCATCCCGCCATTTTTGGTTACCTTGTCGGCAACGAAATCTCGAGCACGATGGTGCGCTGGCTGAGCGTGCGGCGCGTTACGGAATTCGTCGAGCATCTCATTCGCATCGGCCGCGCGACCGATCCGAGCGTTCTCTTTTCCTACGCCAGCTATCCGCCGACGGAATTTCTCCTCCCGCAGAACAGCGACTTCTTTTGCTTCAACGTTTACTTGCACAATCAGGACGACTTCGAGCGCTACCTGCTGCGCCTGCAAAATCTGGCGGAAGATCGTCCGCTCATTCTCGGCGAATTCGGTATGGACACGATCCGCCACGGCGAGGACGAACAGGCCGAGATGCTGGGCTGGCATCTCGACAGCGTGGTGAAATGCGGGTTGGCCGGCACGATTTTCTTCGCGTGGACGGACGAGTGGTTCACCGGCGAACAGGAAATTACCGATTGGGCTTTCGGCATTGTCACCCGCGCGCGTGAGCCGAAGAAATCTTTTTTCACGCTCCGCGAAAAGCTCGGACAGGATAACGCTGCACTGCCGCATCGCCCGCTGCCGCGCACGCTCTTCATCTCCGTTATCGTCTGTTCCTATAACGGCGCGAAAACGCTGACGGAATGTTTGGAATCGTTAGGCCAGCTCGATTATCCGGCCTACGAAATTATTCTGGTCGATGACGGCTCGACCGACGAGACCCGCGAGATCGCCGCGCGCTTTCCCAATGTCGGTTATTTTTATCAGACCAATCACGGCCTCAGTCACGCGCGCAATTACGGCGCTTCCGTCGCGAAAGGGGAAATCTTTGCCTACACCGATTCCGACTGCATGGCCGATCCCGACTGGCTCTATTATTTAATGAGCACGCTGTTGAGCGGCGATTACGCGGGCGTCGGCGGCCCGAATGTTTCACCGCCGGCCCAAAATTGGGTGCAGGCGTGCGTCGCTGCCGCGCCCGGCGGGCCGAGCCATGTTCTGCTCACCGACACCGTGGCCGAACACATTCCCGGCTGTAACATGGCGTGGTATCGCTGGGCGTTTGAGAGCATCGGCGGCTTCGATCCCGAATATCACAAGGCCGGTGACGACGTCGATTTCTGCTGGCGCGTGCAACAAGCCGGGCACGAAATTGCCTTCAGCCCGACCGCCGTGGTCTGGCATCATCGGCGTTTCACGCTGCGCGCATTTCGCAAACAACAGGAAGGCTATGGCGAAGCCGAATCGATGCTGCGTTTCAAGCACCTGATATTCTTCGGACCCACCGGCACCGCCAAATGGCGCGGACAAATTTACGGCGCCCCCCGCTTCAGTTGGTTCATTAACCGTCCGATCATCTACCACGGAATTTTCGGCGAAGGTTTGTTCCAATCGATTTATCCGACGCCGCAATCGGAAATCGCCGCGTATCTCAGCAGCATCGAATGGTTCGCGCTCACCGTATTTCTTTTCGGCCTCGGAATTTTTCTGCCCGCGCTGCGCATCGTGCCTTATCTCATGTTCGGCGGCACCTTGTGCGTCGCCCTTTCCTACATGCTGCGCGCCCGCATCGAACCGCGCTTCGACACCATTCCCGCGCGCCTGCTCGTCATGTTCCTCGCCTTCATGCAACCGCTCGGGCGCGGCTGGTCGCGCTATTTTACCTGGCTGCATTTCAAACGCACACCGCGCACCGTCATCAGCGCGCACGAGCAATTGCCCGCCGGTTCAGAGTTCAGTGGGAGCGTCCGCCGCCGCAGTTATTGGAGCGAGGAAGGCAAGGATCGCCACGCCTTGTTGACCTCGATCCTTCAGCTGCTGGAAGAGGAAGGCTGGCGTTATTCCACCGATACCGGCTGGAACGAATGGGACATCCAGATCTACGGAAATTTTTGGTGGAGCATTGCGCTGCAAACCGTCACCGAATATCACGGCGGCTTAAAATGCCTCACCCGCGCCGGGCTGAGCTACCGCTTCGTCACCACCACCGTGATCGTGAATCTCGTGCTGCTGAGCCTGCTCGCGTATCGGCAACTGAACATTCACCAATTCGATCCCTGGGGGACGGGTGCCTATTTATTTTTCGTAGTCTTCCTCGGCACGCGCGCGCGGCGTTTGAAACATCGTGTCGCCGAGCTAGTCGATCTCGCCGCCTATCGCAGCGGACTACAGCGCATTTTGCGCCGACCTCCGGCGGTCGAGGTGGATTAATCGGAATGCGTCGCGCACAGCTTATTCCTTTATCGGTAGCGCTGGCGGTCGAGATTCTTTTCTGCGCTTCGTTGAATTTTTTCGACCAGTGGACGCTCGAAGCGATGCCGGTGAAATTCGTGGCAGCGGCGATGGCTGGCGGTATCGCCTATTTTTTCGCGGCCTCCATTTGGGAACGAGGGACGCTGGCCAGTCTGCGCGTGCAAGGCGTTATTCTCTGGGGGGTAGCCATCGTGTTGCGCGTCGCCGTTCTGCCTCTCGCGCCGGGCGACGATTTGTGGCGCTACCAGTGGGAAGGAAAAATCCAACACGCCGGGTTCAATCCCTACGTCAACGCGCCGGACGATCCGAAGCTGGAGAAACTACGAGAAAACTTTCCGGAATGGAACAAGATCAACCACCGCGATTTCAGCGCCATCTATCCGCCGGGCGCGGAGTTGATCTTTGCCGGGATGAGCCGGATTTCCGATCGTCCCTGGTTCTACAAACTTCTCTTCGCCGCGGCCGATCTGGTGACGATAACGGTGCTTATTCGTTTGATCGGTGGAGCTTCGCGCTACGCCAGCGTGGCGTGGTATGCCTGGAATCCGCTGGTTGTTTATTGTTTCGCGGGCGCGGCCCATTTCGACAGCCTCATGATTTTGCCGATGACGGCTGGCATTTTGTTTCTAGTGCGCTCGAACGCGGCGACAGACCCGGACAGGAAATGGCGGTGCGCACTGGCGGCGGCGGCGCTGTTCGGTATCGCTATCTCGATCAAACTGGTGCCGACCTTGCTGCTCTTGACGTGCGTTTTCGCGCTGGGCTGGCGCGCGATCACGTTGCTCTTGAGCGTCGGCATTCCGGCGGCGCTTAGTTTGCTTTACGGATATCCGCAGGTGCCGATCCTGGAATCGTTAGGCCGGTTCGCGCACGTGACGCGATTGAATGATCTCTTTTGGTGGCTCATCGAAGAAACGGTTTGGCCAAATCCGCATCAGAAAAATTATCATTACAATGTGATTCTCATCGCCTGCGTTCTCGCGGTGTCGCTGCTCTTCGGGCGCAACTGGCGGCGCGGCCTGCTCTGGGCGCTGGGCACGGCGCTGATCCTCAGCCCGGTGCTGCATCCGTGGTATTGCACTTGGATTTTGCCGCTGGCGACCTGGCGTCGCGCGCTGACCTGGCATGTTCTTTCCGTCACGATCTTTGCCTACTTTTTGTTTTGGAATGAACGGCTCTTTGCGCTGCCGTGGCACGCCGAGCCGTGGATGCGCGCCATTATTATAGTGCCGACACTGGCGGCCGCGGCGTTGTTCGGCTGGCGGAAGCAACGTGCGGCGGAAGTTTCAACCGCCGCCTGAAATCTGGCGCATCGCCTCGGCGAAATCACGCGGCACGGGCGCATCGAAGCGCATTCGCTCGGCCGTGCGCGGATGATCAAAGCCGAGTTTCCATGCGTGCAACATTTGCCGCGGGAAATTTTCGGCATGTTTCGCGCCATACAATTTATCGCCGAGCACGGGATGACCGAGATGATGCAGGTGCACGCGGATTTGATGGGTGCGTCCACTGTGGAGCGTGCATTCGATGAGGCTAATGCCTTCGCCCGAACGCAGGACGCGGTATTCCGTTTTGGCCGAGCGCCCGCGCGTCCGGCCGATACTCATTTTCTGCCGATGCACCGGGTGTCGCGTGATGGCGGCATCGATGGTGCCGGTTAATTTCCGCGGCACCCCGACAACAAGCGCGAGATAAATCTTTTCGAGAGTGCGGGCGGCGAATTGTTTCGATAAATCCCGATGGGTGACGTCGTTTTTCGCGACGACGAGACAGCCGCTCGTGTCCTTGTCGAGACGATGAACAATGCCGGGCCGCTCGCGCCCGCCGATCCCGGAAAGATTTTGGCAATGCGCGAGCAACGCGTTCACCAGCGTGTGCTGCCGATGACCGGCGCCGGGGTGGACGACCAGGCCCGGCGGCTTGTTCAGCACGAGCAGATCGTCGTCTTCAAAAATAATATCCAGCGCCATCTCTTCCGGCTGCGCTTCGATTTTTTCCACGGCTGGTTCTTCCAACTCCACGACGTCGCCCGTGCGCACGAGGTCGCGCGTCCGTGGCGGCTGCCCGTTCAGCCTAACGAATCCATCGCGAATCAAGGTTTGCAGACGGGCGCGCGAGAAATCTGCGAGCGCCTCTGCCAGGAATCGATCGAGCCGTGCCCCGGCGTTTTCCCGCGCAACGGTGAGCGAAATCATGGGCGAACTTTTCTCGCGCGACAGCGGATGCTACACTGCCCCGCGATGTCCACGATGGAGCCCGACGCGACGAACCAGAAATGTCCCGTTTGCGGCACGCTCGTCGATGTCACCCATGAAGACGCGCTCTCTCGCATCGCTTGTCCGAAGTGCGGCGAAAAATTTCGGGTCGAGCGCGCGTTCGATAATTTCGTGCTGCGCGAGACGCTGGGTGTGGGCGGCATGGGTTCAGTGTACAAAGCGCGCGACACGCGTCTCGATCGCGACGTGGCGCTGAAAATTCTGCGCAAGGAATTGAGCGCGGAGCCGAAGGAAGCGGCGCGGCTCGAGCGCGAGGCGCGCGCCGCGGCAGCGATCAATCATCCGCACGTCATCCAGGTTTTTTCGTCGGGCACCGATCACGGGCAGTTTTATCTGGTCATGGAATTGGTCGATCGCGGAAGTCTCGATGATTTGATGGAGGAGCATGGGCGTCTCTCCGAAGAGAAGGTGCTGCGGACCGGCATTCAATCGGCACAGGGTTTGCAGGCGGCGCATGCAAAAGGGCTGATCCATCGCGACATCAAACCCGCGAACATTCTTTTCGCCAATGAGCAGACGGCGAAGATCGGTGACTTCGGTCTGGCCGTGGTGGCGGAACAAAACGCGGAAGCGCAAAATGAAAT
The DNA here is from genome assembly GCA_040003405.1 of Verrucomicrobiota bacterium. Taxonomy (GTDB): domain Bacteria; phylum Verrucomicrobiota; class Verrucomicrobiia; order Chthoniobacterales; family UBA10450; genus JBDUCP01. Next base: position 12,496 of record JBDUCP010000008.1, on the reverse strand, counting down.
CTGGGGCACGCCTTATTATGTCGCGCCCGAGCGATTAGACAATGCGCCGGAAGATTTCCGCAGCGACATCTACAGCCTCGGCGCCACGCTTTTTCACGCGATCGCGGGCTGTCCGCCGATCGAAGGAGAGACCAATTCCGCCAGCGCGTTGCGCGAGCTAAAGAATCGGCCGTTGAATCTCGTGGAAGTAGTGCCCGGGTTGCGGCGCGAAACCGTGCGCGCAATTAATCGGATGATAGCGGCTAATCCGGCAGAGCGCTTCGGTTCATATGACGAATTGATCGGAGAACTGCAAGACGCGTACAATGCGGTCACCGGCCCGGGACGAAAATCGGCGCTGCCGAAAATCCTGGCCGCACTTGCTCTGCTCGCAGTGCTGGGGGCTGGCGGCTTTTATTTTTTCAAGCACAATACTGAGAAGCAATCTCTCGTGATTCCTCAAAACGTCGCTGTGCCCAGTCCCGCAAAAATTGACGAGAAGGCGGAGGCCCGAAAACGTGGGGAGAGGGAACGGGAGCGCCAAGTGGCGGAACAAAAAAAGGCGGCGGACGCGGCGCGCGAGCAGGAACGACAAAAAATCCACGCCCAAGAATTACCCGGGTGGAGTTCCGCACTCGCCGCTTATCAGAAACAAATAGCCGCCTATAATTTCGCGGGAGCGCTCGCCACGATAAAGGCGGTGCCTTTTACCGATAGCGAATTGCAGAAATCGCAGGAGTTCACCGAAAAAAAAGCGAAATGGTTGATCCAGTGGAAGGAGAAACTGATCGCGGACCTGAACCGACAAGGGTATCGGGTCCCCTTTGTCTTCAACAACCTCGAATATACCGGCATCAGTGGGGCTACGGAAAAGCAGCTGACGCTGGCCATCCCTAACTCAGGCGCGGCCCCGGTCGATTGGACAGGACTGCCGCCGAAATTTCTGCTGCCAGTCGCCAAAGCGTTCATCCCCGGATCGCCCGATGCTGCAGATCGCCAATGGCTTTGCGCGGTGTTTGCGGCTGAGACGGGACAGACCGACAGCGCGCAGGCATTAGCGACCGCGGCGGCAAACGCGAAGCCACAGTACCGCGATGAGCTTGGGCTGCTAGTGCCCCAAACTCCAACTCCTCGTTAGGCCGACCGATTAGTGACCGCTGATCTGCACTCCGGGATAATGGCGCAATTGGTCCGCCAGTGTACCATTTCCGTTCCGCTCCATCTCGCGTTGATCGATCGTGATGACGTTACCCGACTTCGATCCTTCCGTGATGATGTTGCGCTTCCTCACCTTTTGTTTCAGATGCGATCCAGTGAGGGTCACATATTCGTAGTCGGCATTGTCCTTTTGAGTTTTCTCTTCCACCACCGGCCGATCAGCCATGGCAGATCCTAAAGTAAGTGCGCCAATAACTGTACCCAGTATTAATCGTTTCATAAGCCAAGGTACGACGGCGGTAACTCTGGTCAAACAGTGAAAAGTTACAAAGCCGGTACTCTCCGTTGGCAAGTTTACAGCCCAATCGAGGATGCTAGGTTAACGCCTCTCGCCTGGCGGCCGCTGCGCGAGCGCATCAATCATGAGCCAAAATCCGCCATTCCCATCGCCCGAAGAATTGAAATCGAAGCTGGCGGAATTCATGAAAACGAATTTCGGGGATAAGGTTTCGTTCGCCACTTATACCGAGCCGGAAGCGGCCGAGGCTGGCGCGGAGGAAAAGCCGGAACGTGAGAGCGACGATGAATTTCTTTTCGATTTTTTGCCGCGCGATATCAAGGCGCATCTCGATCGTTTTGTAATCAAACAGGACGAAGCGAAGAAGGTGCTCTCGATCGCGGTCTGCGATCATTACAACCACGTCAATTATCTGCGCCGGCTGGAAAAGGAAGACGCCGTGCGCGCCGAGGAAACGGAATACGCCAAGCAAAATGTCATCCTCGTCGGGCCTACCGGAGTCGGAAAAACTTACCTGATCAAGCACATCGCGGAGCTGATCAAGGTGCCCTTCGTTAAAGCGGACGCGACGAAGTTCAGCGAGACCGGTTACGTCGGCGGTGATGTGGAGGATCTCGTGCGCGAGCTGGTGGATAAAGCCGACGGCGATGTGGCCCTGGCGCAATTCGGCATCATCTATATCGACGAGATCGACAAGATCGCCTCGGCCGCGAATTCTTCCGGCCGCGATGTGAGCGGACGCGGCGTGCAAACCACGCTGTTGAAGCTCATGGAAGAAACCGACGTGCCGCTGCGAGGCGCTAACGATTTACAGGCGCAACTGCAAGCGGCGTTTGAATTTCAGCGGCGTGGCGGGAAATCAAAACGCGAAACGATCAGCACGCGTCACATTTTGTTTGTCGTCAGCGGCGCATTTGAAGGATTGAAGAAACAGGTCTCGCGGCGATTGGCGCAAGGACAGATTGGGTTCAACGCCGGGCCGAGAGAGGTCATGGACAATGAACTATTTCAGTTCGTCACCACGCGCGATTTTATCGAGTACGGATTCGAGCCGGAATTTATCGGCCGCCTGCCGGTGCGCGTCGCTTGCGAGGAATTGGTGGCCGACGATCTCTACCAGATCATGCAGTTTTCCGAGGGCAGCATTCTGCGGCAATACGAACGCGCTTTCCGCGCCTACGGGATCGAGATCAGCTTCGATGATGAAGCTTTGCGGAAGATGGCAGAAGAGGCGGCGCTGGAAAAAACTGGCGCGCGCGGACTGCTCACGGTGTGGGAAAAATTGCTGCGCGACTACAAATATTTCCTGGCCGGCTCGGGGCTCAGCCAACTGCGCGTTTCGGGCGAACTGGTGCAGCAGCCGCGTCGCGTGCTCGATCGCCTCATGGCCGAGGGGCACGAACAGGAACGCGCCACGCTGGAACAGGACGCTCGCACGTTCGCCGAAAGGTTCCGCGCGGAGCACAATATTGAAATCGAGTTTGACGAATCGGCCCGGCAGCGTCTCATCGAACGAGCGCAGGCGGAGCGCATGACCATGCCGGAACTTTGCGCTCATCTGTTTAAGGATTATCAATTCGGCTTGAGCCTCATTCACAAGAACACTGGCCAGGCGAAATTTGTGCTGGACCGGACAGCGGTCGACGCGCCGGATAAATTTCTCAGCAATTTAGTTGTGCAATCTCACTATCCGCTTGCACCAGTAGAAAAGAATTGAGAGCAATCCAATGATGAAACGGCCTCTTCTCGCAGCGCTTGCCATCGGTTTGATCGCCGTGGTCTTGTTCATGATTGTGCGCGCGATTGGCCTATTCGACAGCGTGGAATCGGGGGTCGCCAGTTTGCTTTCAGGGAACGGCGCGGCGACGCAATCGGTCAGCGACAAATTGCAATATCTGCTCGTGTTGGTGTTGGCCGGCGGCGTGGCCTGGATGGTTTTGCTCAGCAATCGTCGCCGGCGCTTGGCTGGGATTGTGGCGATTCTGCTTTTCGAATTTCTGGTCCTCGCCTGGGTTTGCTCGCTCTTCCGCGTTTTGTTTCAACCGCTTCCTTCCCTTTTGGGAGGGGGACTCGGGTTTGCTGGCGCGATGGGATTCATGTCTCTACAGCAGCGGCAGAAACTGCGAGGATCGCGGCCGCGCCCTGCGCCGGTTTCTTTGCCACGACATATTGTCGACGAGCCTCCGGCGCCGGTTGTCGCACCGCGGCCCATTGCTCCCGAAAAGCGGGCACCGGTCAATGCACCCGAGCCGGCACCGACAACATCATCCGCATCGGCCGCGCAACTCTACGAGGTGACGGCCGTCGTTTGCGACATCGGCAACAAACACGATCTCGCTGATGATTGGGAGCCGGCTCAATTCGCCGAGCTCACCGAAAAATTCATTGGGCATGCGATGAAAATATTTCGCGCAGCGGGCGCGTACATAGAGTCTTTCGGCGGAGAAGGAGTCGTTGCCATTTTCGGCTTTCCAGCGAGCGATCCTCAACACGCCGAAAAAGCAACGCGCACGGCGATGGGTCTCGCGCAATCATTCGCCGAATCGAGTGACTCGGAAGCGTTCGCCAGTGCAGGTGTCCACGCGGGCGTCAGCTCAGGTACGATGGTCATGGCGCCAGTCAAGACGCGCGGTCAGGCCAGCATGCTCGCCATCGGCGAACCGGTCGAACTGGCGCGCCGCTTCTGCATCGCCAACCGCTTCTACGGCTCGCGCGTGTTGATCGGTCTCCGAACGTTCGACCTGGCCAGCAAAATCCTGGTCGCGCGTCCGATCGACTTTTTGAGCGGAGTAGATATGCGCGAGCGCCACGAGATTTATGAGCCGATCACCCTCGCCTTGGAGGCCACGCCGGAAATAATCAGGCGGCGCGATTTCTTCTGGAACGGCCTGGTGCTTTACCGCGAAAAGCGCTGGGCCGAGGCCTACACCCAATTCCAGAAAGCGCGCGGGCCTAACGACCAGGACGACCAGCCGCTGCAATTGTATCTGCGCCGGCTCGAGCCGCTCGCCTTGCAGTTGACCGAGGAACCGCTCAATCTGTGAGCACCGGCCGGCTTTGAGGAAAACGGAATATCCGTCCGCCATCCGGGAACTGGTCGCGCAACTGCGCCAAATGCCGGGCATCGGCCCGCGCTCGGCCGAGCGTATTGCGCTCTGGATGGTGCAAGCGCGCGGCGATCAACCGCAGCGAATCGCACAGGCCATTCTCACCACGCTTCAATCCGTTAGGCCATGTCCGCAGTGCGGATTTTTTACGATGGAGGAACTGTGCGCGATCTGTTGCGATGCAACGCGCGTCGCCGATTTGCTCTGCGTAGTGGAGCAGGCGACCGACATCTTGCCGCTGGAAAAAACGGGCGCGTTCCGCGGGCGTTACCATTCGCTAGGCGGACGCATTTCTCCGCTCGATCACATCGGGCCGGAGGATTTGCGCATCAAGGAACTGCTGGCGCGGGTGGAGCAGGAAAAATTCGCGGAGATCATTTTGGCGCTCGCCGCCGATGTGGAAGGGGAAGCCACGACCAACTATCTGGTCGAGTTGTTGAAGCCTTTTCCCGTCGCGCTCACGCGCATCGCGCACGGTCTGCCCGCGGGTGGAGGTCTGGAATCCGCGGATGAGTTGACGCTCTATCAAGCGCTCTCTGGTCGGACACGGCTTTAGAAAGTCACTTGTCACTCATCACTCGCGACTCTTAGTTCCTCTCATGTCAGGCGCGAAAATCGATCCGGCGTTGCACCAGGCGCAAAAGCCGCCGTGGATCAAAGTGCGGTTGCCGTCGAATCCGGTTTTCTTTTCCACGAAAGCGCTCATCTCGGATTTGCGACTGCACACCGTTTGCGAAAGCGCGCAATGCCCGAACCGCTGGGAATGCTGGAGCCAGGGGACGGCGACGATGATGATCGCAGGCGATCGCTGCACGCGCGCCTGCGGATTTTGCGCGGTTACGACGGCGAAACCATTCGCGCTCGAAGAAGACGAGCCACAACGCGTCGCCGAAGCGGTGCGGCGGATGAAATTGAAGCACGTCGTCATCACCGCCGTCGCGCGTGACGATTTGAAAGACGGCGGCGCGAACCACTTCGCCCGCACCATCGCGGCGATTCGGCAGATGGATCCTTCGATTGTCATCGAAGTGTTGGTTCCCGATTTTCACGCGCAGGATTGGTGTATTCAAATCGTGCTCGACGCTGCGCCCGAGATTTTCAATCACAACATGGAGACCGTTGAGCGGCTGACGCCGGCGGTCCGTTCTCGCGCGAAATATCCGACATCATTGGAAGTTCTGCGTAAGGCGAAGAAGCTTTCGCCTAAGGTGGTGACGAAGAGCGGCGTGATGCTCGGTCTTGGCGAAAAAGAGTCCGAGCTTTTCCAGACGATGGATGATCTGCGCGACGCCGGCTGCCAGGTGCTGACACTTGGCCAATATCTGCGCCCCACGCCGCAGCATTTGCCCGTCGTCGAATTTGTCGCGCCGGATCGATTCGAGGCCTACGGCGCAATCGCGCGCGCCAAGGGCTTCGAACATGTCGCCTCCGGCCCGCTCGTGCGCAGTTCGTATCACGCCGCCGACTTCCATCCGGTCGTCCGCTGAAAATGGCGGCGATCGATCCGGGCACCGTCGCCGCGATCATCCCGGCGTATCTCGAAGAAAAACACATCGCCGACACCACGCGGCGAACACGGCAGCAACTCGATCACGTCCTCGTCATCGATGATGGATCGACCGATCGCACCGCGGAGGCCGCGCGTGAGGCGGGCGCTGAAGTGATCGTGCACCCGCAAAATCTCGGCAAAGGCGAATCGATCAAAACCGGATTACGCCATTGGCTCGAAAGCGGTTTCGAATATGCCGTTATTCTCGACGGCGACGGCCAGCACCGGCCCGAAGAGATCCCGCGTTTTCTCACGGCAGCGTCCAACACCGGCGCCGATCTTCTCATCGGCAATCGCATGAACAACGTGCGCGACATGCCGTTGCCCCGGCGTCTGGTCAATCGCTACATGAGCGGCAAAATCAGCGGCCTCTGTGGGCAGCAAATTCCCGACACCCAGTGCGGTTTCCGCATGATCCACCGCCGCCTGATTCCCGATTTGCTCGGCGGCGCCGACCGGTTCGATTATGAAACGGAGATGTTAATTTTGGCCAGTCGCAAAGGCTGCCGGATTGAATCGGTCCCGATCAGCACCGTCTATTCGGATGAAGTGAGCAGCATCAATCCGCGGCGCGACACGCTGCGCTTTTTCAAATTGATGCGGCGATATCGGAAACAGGGCTGAGTAAGCGATGTAGAAGCTTCAGAATTCGGCGGGTTTGTTTAAAGCAAGCCGCGTCGCTTGAAGTCGCCCATGTTCCCGCCGCTGGACCGTTCGATCATGTCGATAGTGAATTTCAGCAGACAAACTTCCCACGCATCGTCCACGCCTTGGATGACGGCGCTGAGCGGTTCTTCGGATTCCTCTACGCGACGCTTCGTTCGCTCGATCACGGCATCGAGGGTTTCGCGCGTGGTGTTTTCGGTGACATCAGTTTTGCGGAACTGAAATCCGTACCGAAGGACGGCGGTCTCACGGGCGCGTTCGCGCAGTTGCGCAATGTAATTTTCCGCTTTCTCGCCGAAGCCTTCGAGCAAGAGACGGCAGTAATGTTCCGGCGTGAGTATCTGCGGGCGTTCGGCGTGGATGCGGCCGTCGCGCACGCGTACTTCGTTCACGCGATCCATCAATTCCGAAATGAGATAAAAACGAAAGCTCGTCGTGCCGAAGCTGGCGATCTGATGTTCGGGCGCAAGGATGACGCGGGTGTTTTCAATCGCGTAATCAAAGTCGTCTTTCTTCATTGCCGATAAAATCGGTGTTACGCGGGCGTTTCGCAAACAGCCTCCTCCACCGCCGCTCGGCCGCGCGTTGAACGCCAGCGCGCGACGGCTTCCCATGTAAAAATGGCGAGCGCAATCCAGATGAGAGTAAAGGTGACAAGATGTCCGCGCGTGAATGGTTCGTGATAGGCGAAGACGCTGAGGAAAAACGAACCGGTCGGTGCGAGATACTGGAGGAAACCGACTGTCGTTAGGCGCAGATGTCGCGCCGCGTGCCCGAACCAGAATAGAGGCACGGCGGTGACAACCCCCGTTGTAACGAGGAGGATCGATAGTTGCAGGTGCGGCGCACCGAAGACAAGCGTGCCGCTGCGTTTCAGGAAAACTAGATAAGTGATGGCGATCGGAACGAGCGAGATTGTTTCGATGAACAAACCGGGAATGACGGGCGTGCCGGATTTTTTTCGCAACAATCCGTAGAGACCGAAGGTGGTGCAGAGCGTAAGGGCGATCCACGGCAGGCGGCCGTAACCAAAGGTGAGATAAAGCACGCCCGCGGTGGCGAGCGCGACCGAGAGGATTTGCAGGCGCGTCAGTCGTTCGCGCAAAAAGATCGCGCCAAAGAGGACGTTGACCAGCGGCGTCATGAAATAGCCGAGACTGGTTTCGAGGACGCGGCCGATGATGACGGCGAAGATGAAGAAGAACCAATTGGTCGCGATGGCGACGCCGGCGGCGAGACAAAACAACGTGGCGCGACGCGAGGCGAAGGTTGCCTTTACTTCGGGCCAGCGCCGCTGCCAACTGAGTACGACGATGAGAAACAAGCTCGTCCAGAGAAAGCGATGGGCGAGGATTTCCGGCGGCGAAACTCCTTGCAGTAGTTTCCAGTAGCCGGGAATAAACCCCCACGTGGCGAACGCGGCGATGCCCGCAATGAGTGCGGAACGCTCGTCTTTTTTCGCGGTGGAATCTTTGGCCGGCGCATTCATAGGTCGGTTCTATTTCGCGCTTGCGATGCGAACGGCAACCAAACGCATGGCACGCTGCAGCAATCCGATGCCGGGTGGGATGCGATGCCAGGGCGATGCGCCGGATGGATGCGGCAACGGGATTACATCGAAGCTGCAGCCATGGCGTTTGAGTTGGAACACGCGGCCCACGACTTCGTCGAGTTTGGCGACGTCAATGAATTGGGCGATGGCGAGTTTGCCGACGGGAATGATTAGTTGCGGGCGCAGAAGTACGATCTCTTCGTCGAGCCAGCTCGAGCAATTACGAATTTCCTCCGGCGCGGGGACGCGGTCTCCACCAGCGGTCGTCTTCCCCGGAAAGCAACGACAGACGGCAGCGAAATAAACCCGGGCGCGCACCTCTGCTTCGTTCATCTGGCAAAATTCCTCAAACCAGCGGAAGAGCGTGCGACCCGCGGTCCAGGCGAAAGGTCGCCCGAGCACCGGCTCTTTCACGCCGGGCGCCTGACCGACCAGCATCACTTTGCTAAGGACTGCGCCTCCCGAGACCGGCGGCGGCACCATGCGCGGGCAGCGCCGACACAACCGGAGCTGCGCGACATGATCGTCGAGGCGCGATTGCTTGCGTGAAGTGGCCGCCATTCCAACGCATCATATCAAATTGGAAGATCGACAAGAGGAGCTTCGGTATTGATAAGAGGCGTCTCGCAAAAGCTGCCATGAAGCAATGGATCAAAACGTATCGGGTGGAGCTGCTCCTGTTCCTGCTGCTCTGGGCGACCTACGCCTATTTTTATCAATCGACGCAGGACAATGAGGCGGCCCGCTTCGATCAAATCCGCGCGCTGGTGGAAGATCACACCCTCGCCATCAACAAACATTGGTGGAACACGGCGGATGTAATCCATTATCAAAAAGACGGAACGGACCACATTTATCCGAATAAGGCGCCGGGGATGTCGCTGCTGGCGACTGCGCCTTACGCGATCCTGGCTGCTTTTCTGCGCCCGTTCAGCGCGGCAGGTGTGCCGGAATGGATTTACTGGCATCTGCTCACATACCTAACGATCGTTTTCACGGTTGGTCTTTTGTCGGCGCTGGCGGCGGTCGCGTTTTATCGCGTGCTGCTGCGCATGAGCAATGATCGCTATTTTTCCATCCTGACTATTTTGGCGATCTGGCTGGGCACCCTCGCGTTTCCGTTCTCCACGCTCTTCTTTAGCCATCAGGTGGCGGCGGCGCTTCTCGCGTTCGCGTTTTGTTTGCTCTTTCAAGTTGGGCGTGACGGCGTTGCGTCGAGCAGGCGCGGGATGATCAAAATGGGAGCCGCCGGCTTGCTCATGGGTTTGTGCATCACGACGGAATATCCCACGGCCTTGCTCGTGGGATTGCTGTTGATCTACGCAGTGTGGGCCGCGACACGACACGAACTTCTTCTGAAGCGGCGCGCAATTCTTCTCGGCGCAGGCGCGATGGGTCTGTTGATCGGGGGCGGCCTGCTTGTGATTTACAATGTCGCTGCCTACGGCAAGATTTTTTATCTTCCGTACGAGGCTTACACCACCAAGGGCGCGTATTTTCACTCCACTTATTCTCAAGGCTGGTTGGGAATGCATTGGCCCGGGTTCCGAAATTTTTGGCATGCGCTTGGCTCGATCCTGATTTATCCGCCGATCGGGCTGCTTTATCTCGGGATCCACGGCTGGCGCGTCTATGCGTGCAACCCTGTTCTTTGGCTTTCGCTGCCGGGATTGGCGATCATGATTTGGAAACGGGAATGGCGGCCAGAGGGGTTGCTCGTGGCCGCGATGTCGGCCGTTTACCTTCTTTTCATCACCAGTTACGGAAAGTCGATCTACGATTGGTCGGGCGCGAGCTATCTCGGTCCGCGTCACATCATTCCTGTCCTGCCCTTTCTCGCGCTACCTCTTTATTTCGGCGCGCGGAGACTGCGTTTCGTTTTTTACCCGCTCTTCGCCATTTCGGTTTTCTACATGTTACTGGCTACAGCGGTCGAGCCGCGGGTTCCGTTTCCGTTCGAAATCCCGGCGCGCGATCTTCTTCTTCCGGATTACCTGCGCGGAAAACTGGCGCAAAATACTCTCAGCCTCTTCGATTCTGAACATCGAAACCTAACGAGAGATTCCACCGCCTTCAATTTGGCGAAAGCGGTCGGCGTTTCCGGTCCCTATCAACTGGTGCCGCTGATGCTTTGGTGGCTGATGGCCGGCGGGACTTTGATGTTTGTTTCAGCACGCGGAGAGTTGGAGCGATCGCGCTATTCTCCCAGGAGCGCGCTGATTATTTTGTCCCTGTTTGCCAGCGCAATCGCGGCCGCGCCCATCGTGCAGCACACGATCGTTTCGGGGCGCAGTAAAGATCGGGGACTGATGGGCAAGTATTATCCCAATGCGAACTGGCGTGGCGAGCCGGTCGACGTCCAGGTCGATCCCGTGATTGATTTCGATTGGGCGAAGAGCTTGCCGCTCCCGCCGCCGTTTAGTGTCGAGTGGCTCGGCAACATCCTGATCGAAAATCCGGACACCTACACCTTCGCGCTCAAGGCCGATGACGGCGCTCTGCTGGAAATCGATGGAAGAATGATCGTTGATGTCACGCATGTTCTCCTCGAGGAACGAAACGCGACCATCTATTTGGCGCGCGGTTTGCATCCCGTCCGCATCCGCTATTTTAATACGATGTTTGGCGGTTCGATCAGACTCTGGTGGACGGAAACTGGGCGCTCGAAACAAATTGTGCCGAGAGAAGTATTACTGCCGCCGTCGCCAACGAAATTCTGAGTCGGAAGTCAGTCCCGAAAGTTGCGTCGATTGCGCAGAGGTAGAAGGTTGGGCGCAGGATGGCGGTTCAATTCAGGGATTACTACGAGACGTTGGGCGTGGCGAAGACGGCGAGCGACGATGAGATTCGCAGCGCGTTTCGCAAACTCGCGCGTAAATTTCATCCCGATGTGGCCAAGGATAAAACGAGCGCGGAAGAGAAATTCAAGCAGATCAACGAAGCGTATGAAGTGCTCGGGGATCCGGAAAAACGGAAACAGTACGATGAGCTTGGCGCGAATTGGAATCAGCCAGGCGGGTTTCAACCGCCGCCGGGTTGGGGAGCGCGTCAACCGGGTGGGCGATCGCAGCATTTCGGCGGCGGGAACGGCGGCGTCGAATTTGAATTTGGCGGGACCGGCTTCAGCGATTTTTTCGAGGCATTTTTTAGCGGGGGCCGCGGCCAATCCGGATTTGGCGGCGGCGGATTCGGTCAGCGCCCGGCGCGGGCGGAGCGCGGAAGCGATGTCGAAGCCGACATCATGGTGACGCTGGAGGAGGTGCTGCACGGATCGAAGCGTACCGTTTCGCTGCGGCGCAGCGCGGCCAAAAAGGTCGAGAGCTACCAGGTGAAAATTCCGCGCGGCGTGCACGAAGGCCAACGCATTCGTCTGGCGGGGCAGGGCGAAGCAGGCCCGGGCGGCGGGAAAAGCGGCGACCTGTTTCTGCGCGTGCGCCTGGCGCGGCATCCAGATTTTATCGTGCAGGGGAGCGACCTAATTCATGAGGTGAAGGTCGAACCGTGGCAGGCCGTCCTCGGCGGGGAGTTGCGCGTGCCGACGATCGGAGGGTTTGCCAAACTGAAATTGCCGGAAGGCACGCAAGCCGGCCAACGTTTTCGGTTGCGCGGTCACGGTCTGCCAACCGCCTCGGGCGACCGCGGGGATTTATTCGTGGTGCCACAAATCCGAGTGCCCAAAAAATTGAGTGAGCGCGAGCGCGAAATCTGGCAGCAGCTTGCACAACTGCGCGGGAGCTAGACGGCGCCGCGATTGGCGGATAGAACATTCTCATGAAAATCTCGCTCGGATCGGACCACGCCGGCTTTCGCTACAAAGAGAAGGTGAAGGAATTGCTCGGGCAACTCGGACACGAAGTGAAGGATTTCGGAACCTTTAGCGACGAGCCGGTCGATTACCCTCTCTTCATCCGGCCTGCCGCGGAGGCGGTGGCAAAGGGAGAATGCGAGCGCGGGATAGTTTTCGGTGGGTCGGGAAACGGCGAGGCGATCGCGGCGAATAAAGTGCGTGGCGTGCGTTGCGCATTGTGTTGGAATGAAGAAACGGCGCGCCTTTCGCGCCAGCATAACGACGCCAACGTCCTCTCGATGGGAGAACGCGTGATTGCGGAAGAAACGGCGCTGGCGATCGTGCGCGTATGGTTAACCACGCCATTCGAAGGCGGGCGACATGCGACGCGCATTGCGCA
>JBDUCP010000122.1:0-5648 GCA_040003405.1 Verrucomicrobiota bacterium | reverse complement strand
GTCGCGCTGCTTGATCGCTATCTCTGGAACACTTATTTCGAAGGCCGCCGGCAAATAACGATCCCGAAATTCCTGCGCGAGATGGCGGCGCTACTGGTTTTCCTGATCGCGCTGCTGCTGGTGCTGAGCGTCGGCTATCACGCGGAGCGCGAGCTCAAAGGGTTGCTCGCGACTTCAGGCATCGCCGCGATCATTCTCGGATTCGCCACGCAAAATCTTTTCGGCGGGATCATCGCGGGTGTGTCGCTCCAGATCAGCCGGCCCTACAAAGTGGGCGACTGGCTCCAGGTGCACGACCGCTTTGCGGAAGTGATGGAGATCAACTGGCGCTCTACGCGGCTGCGCACGAACGACGCGATTTACCTCGATATTCCGAACAACGAAATCGTTCGCGGCACGATCATTAACCTGCATTACCCCACGCAAATCCATGCGATGCGACTGCGCGTGGGCGTCGAATACAGCACTCCGCCCAATCGCGTGAAAGACGCGCTGATGCACGCAACGTCAAACGCGGAAGGCGTGATGCCCGACCCGCCGCCGAAGGTCTTCGTGATGGATTTCGCGGAGTCGGCCGTGATTTACGAAATCAAATTTTGGATGGGGAATCACGCCGCTTATAACGACGTCTGCGACGCGATTCGAACCAGCATTTGGTACGAATTTAAACGACAGCGGATCACGATCCCATTCCCGATTCGCACGCTGCATTTGCAGCACGGCCAGCCGCGCTCCATTCGCGAAGGTCACGCGGAGGCGCTGGCCATTTTGCGGGGCGAGCCGCTCTTCGATTGCCTGGATGACGCGCAACTGGAGGGCGTACTCCAGCGCTCGCGCGTCAACCATTTCGGCCGCGGCGAGCGCGTGATCGAGGAAGGCGCCGAGGGTAATTCGATGTTCATTTTGCTGCGCGGCACGGCGCAGGTGTCGGTCCGGCGCGAGGAGGCACCCATCCGCGTCGGCGTTTTGCGATCGGGCGATTGCTTTGGCGAAATGTCGTTGCTCACGGGTGAACCGCGCACAGCGACGGTGCGGGCGGAAGGCGATTGCGAAGTGCTGGAGATTGGTAAAGCGGTGATGGCAGAAATATTTCAGGGCGCCCCGGAGTGTCTCAATCAGTTAAGCGATTTGCTGGCGAAGCGACGATTGGAAACGGAGGACATCGTGAAAGACGCCACCCACCCGCACGATCAGGAGAAGCGAGAGCGCGAATATCGTGCGTCGTTTTTGCGCCGCTTGCGCACGGTGTTCGAGTTATAGTAACGGCCGGCGTCGGCATCGTGTCGCTTTCCCGTTGCCAGCGGGGGAAAACTTACTAAACTCCCCCACTTTCAACGGAACCACCTTATGATTTTGCTTGCCCTAACGATTCTCGATTCTGGTATTCGGCTCTCGCTGGTCGCGGCGATGATCGGGCTGGCCTTCGCTTTTTTTCTCATCCAAAAAGTGATCCGTTCGTCTGCGGGCAATGAGCGGATGCGGCAGATCGCCGGCGCCATCCAGGAAGGTGCGAAGGCTTATCTGCATCGGCAGGTCGTCACCATTAGCGCCATCGCCGCGATCATTTTCATTCTGCTCTTCATCTTCAAGGACCATGCGACCGCGGTCGGTTTCGTCCTCGGCGCGTTCTGCTCGCTCGCGGCTGGCTACATCGGCATGCGCATCGCGGTGCTGGCAAATTCGCGCACGACACAGGCCGCAATGACTTCTCGCACGAGCGCCATGCGCGTGGCGTTTAATGGCGGCGCGGTCACGGGCTTGCTGGTGGTGGGATTGGCGCTTCTTTCAGTTGGCACATTCTATCATTTCGCCTTTGCCATGGTCGGGCCGGAAATGGCCGTACGCAGTCTTGTCGGGCTCGCTTTAGGGGCGAGTTTGATCAGCGTTTTCGCACGACTCGGCGGCGGCATTTACACGAAAGCCGCGGATGTCGGTGCTGATCTTGTCGGCAAAATCGAGAGCGGTCTCGAAGAAGACGATCCGCGTAATCCGGCGACAATCGCGGACAATGTGGGTGACAACGTCGGCGATTGCGCGGGCATGGCAGCAGACGTTTTCGAAACGTACGCCGTAAGTTTGATCGGCGCGATTCTGGTCGGCGCGCTCACTCTTGGCGGCAACAGCGCGGATATCGCACGCGCTGCGATCGTGTATCCATTTGTTCTCGGTGGAATTTCCGTGCTCGGCGCGATCTGCGGCATCTTGTTTGTAAATTTCAGCGGCGCCAAACCGGCGACAACTTTGATGGGTGCGGTCGCGGCGAGCGCGCTCGTCTCAGCGATTTTGTTTTGGCCCGCGACGTATCATCTTTTTCCAGCTGGCCTGACGATCGGTGGCCTAACGAAGACTCCGCACGATCTCTATTGCGCGTCCCTCATCGGATTGTTGATGACGGCAGTGGTTGTCGTCATTACGAATTACTACACCTCGATGAGTTACGCGCCGGTGCGCAAAATCGCGCGCGCTTCTGAGACGGGGCACGCCACGAACATCATCGCCGGCCTCGCCATTGGACAGCATGCGACTGCGCTGCCGGTTGCTTTCATCGGCCTCGCCATTCTTTTGAGCAATCATTACGCCGGACTTTACGGGATCGCGATCGCCGTCATGAGCATGCTCTCCATGGCCGGCATCATCATCTCGCTCGATGCCTTCGGCCCGATCACCGACAACGCCGGCGGTGTCGCCGTGATGAGCAATTTGCCCAAGGAAGTGCGTGGCGTGACTGACGAACTCGACGCCGTCGGCAATACCATGAAAGCAGTCACGAAAGGCTACGCGATCGCGTCCGCCGGATTAGCGGCCTTAGTACTTTTCGGTTCCTACGTCGAAGAATTGAAAGCGCATTACGCGGCCAGTCATCGCACGTACGACTTCGACTTCACCCTAACGGATCCGAAAGTGATCATTGGTCTGTTCATCGGCGGATTACTGCCGTTTATTTTCACCGCCTTCAGCATGGACGCGGTAGGCAAAGCGGCCGGCGCGGTGGTGCGCGAAGTGCGCCGACAATTAACCGCCAAGCCGGGAATCTTGCGCGGCGAAGACACGCCGGAGTACGGGACCTGCGTCGATATCGTAACGAAAGCGGCGCTGCGCGAGATGATCATCCCGGCGCTGTTGCCGGTGGCGTTTGTTCTCGCTGTGGCGGCGATCAAACCGCTCGGCCCGGTTGTGCTCGGCGGCATGCTCGTCGGCACCATTGTCACCGGCCTCTTCGTCGCCATCGCCATGACCTCCAGCGGCGGCGCGTGGGACAACGCGAAAAAATATATCGAGGAAGGTAATCTCGGCGGCAAAGGTTCGTCCGCGCACGCCGCCTCGGTCACCGGTGACACCGTGGGCGATCCTTACAAAGACACCGCCGGTCCCGCGATCAATCCGATGATTAAGGTGGTCAACATCGTCGCCATTCTCATCATTCCGATTTTCTTTTAACGCGCGACCTGGCGCAGATACCAATCGATAAACTTGGGCAGCCCCACCCGCAGCGGCGTGGTCGGCGCGTAACCGAGCAGCGCCTTCGCCTTCGAAATATCGGCGCAGGTCAACGGCACGTCGCCGGGCTGTTCCGGCAGTTGATGGATCTTCGCTTTTCGGCCTAACGACTGCTCGAGCAGTGTAATCAAGTCTTGCAATTGAATGGTATCGCTTTCGCCTAGATTAAAGATGTCGAAAAGCGGGCCTTCGTAGGCGAGCGCGGCCGTCACGCCCTGGATGATATCGTCGATGTAGGTGTAATCGCGCCGCGTGGTGCCATCGCCAAATTGATCGATTGGCTCGCCGGCCAGAATGCGTTTCGTGAATTGATGAATGGCCAGGTCGGGCCGCTGCCGTGCGCCGTAAACGGTAAAGAACCGCAACGCGACGATACGCATTTGGTAAAGATGCGAAAAGGTCGAGCAGAGAAATTCCCCCGCGATTTTTGTCGCCGCGTATGGGCTGATCGTCTGCGTGAGATGCAGATTCTCGGAGAACGGCACGGCCTTCGAAACTCCGTAAACGGATGAGCTGGAAGCAAAGATAAATCGCTCGACGCCGGTACGTCGCGCCGCCTCGAGCAGATGCAGCGTGCCGCCCACATTCGTGTCGTAGTAAAGCTGCGGCGCGTGGATGGACGGGCGCACACCGGCGCGTGCGGCCAGATGCATGATGGCGTCGAACTTTTCGCGATGGAAGAGCCAGTTCACCGCGGAGCTGTCGCGCAAATCGATTTGATGAATGGCAGCATGCGCGGCCGCCGACGTGAGATTGCGGCGTTTGATTTGCGGATCATAAAAGTCGTTGAAGTCATCGAGGACGGAAACTTCGTGCCCGCCAGCCAGCAATTTTTCCACAAGGTGCGAGCCGATAAACCCGGCGCCGCCTGTCACCAATATTCGCATCGCGCCGAGGCTACTCACAGCCGTTGTCACTTGCCAATTGTTTCATGCTTACGCGGGCTGATGTTGCTTCTCTCCCATTGCTGATGGAAACCAAGCGAAAAATCTGGCCGCGCGTGTTGTTACTCTTGGCAGTGTTCCTGTTTGCGTTTGGCGGCGGTATTTTTTATCGACTCTGGCCGGAGCTGCATCGGCCGGCGCCGATCGATCCTGCTCTTCGCTTTGCGCCCGCCATTTTCCTGGCGTCGCTGCCGACCGCCGCGCGTTTTGATTTCCCGATTGGAAGCGAGAACGGCGCGCTCACCTACAACGCGCAGCCCTTTACCGAGAACCGTCATCTCGGCGACGATCTCAACGGCATCGGCGGCGAGAACAGCGACCTCGGCGATCCGGTTTATGCCGTGGCCGATGGTCGCGTCCTACTCGCGCGTGAAGGCGGGCCGGGCTGGGGGAACGTCGTCATTGTCCTGCACGCTTACTTCGAAAACGGCGAGCGCAAATACGTGCAGTCCTACTACGCGCACGTCGATACAGTTCTCGTTGCGCCAGAACAGGGGGTGCGGCGCGGCGACCAGATCGCGACGGTTGGAACGGCGCACGGAAAATATTGGGCGCATTTGCATTTCGAAATGCGCGAATTCACGACGCCGTTTATCGGACCGGGCTATCGGGCGGAGACGCACGGCTGGCTTAATCCCAGCGCGTTCATCGCCGCACATCGCGGCGCGCCGGATGATGATGTAGGGCGGGCGCACTAAAATTGGGCGCGGTGGTCCAGCAAATAAATCCAGTTCAGCACAAACAGGGCGACAAAAAATAGCCGACCAAGTTTCTTCTCGCCCGCAGTGAGCCGCTTGATGCGCAGACGCGGTGCCCGCGTAGCCAACACCGCCAGCGCATACGCACTAAAGATCGACCACGCGCAATAAAACAAGAAGGCGAGCGGGTTCCATTTCCACGCGGTGAAGAATTGGCCCTGGAGCAAGGCAATGGCGGAGCGAGTGGCGCCGCAGGTGGCGCAAGGACTGCCCGTCAGCGATAGAAATGGACACACCGGCCACGGCAGACGCAAGGCAAACCAAATGCTAGCCAGGCCTAACGAAACGAGCGTGACGCTCAGCCAGATCAATTCGTGATCAGGCTCGCGTTCCGCGAGCGGACGCCAAACTAACTGCATCGCGCGTCGTTTACTGGCTCCAGTGCACCAGCGCCGGAATCATGATGGCCACCAGGATCGCCCCGCCGCAGCAAACGATCATCGGAAGA
>JBDUCP010000007.1:0-19310 GCA_040003405.1 Verrucomicrobiota bacterium | reverse complement strand
GGCACCGGCGGATCGTCCGCCGAGCGAACCTCCGGTCGGCCCAACTCCCGGGACAATTGCGCCGCCCGGCGCGCCGAAAACTGTAAATCCTGGTGCACAGCCGCCCCTGACGCCGAATCCCGCGCCTAACGAGTCGTAATTTCGAGATGTTGCCTATGCAGCCGCAGACTCCGTGGCTGCATCGTTTCGCACTCTTCACCTCAATCGCGACGCTGTTTCTTATTTGCAGCGGCGGGATGGTCACGAGCAAAGGCGTCGGTCTCGCCGTGCCGGATTGGCCGACCACTTTCGGCTACAACATGTTTCTTTTTCCCTTCTCGAAGTGGATCGGCGGAATTTTTTTTGAGCATATTCATCGCCTGGTCGCTTCCACCGTCGGATTTCTCACGATCATTCTGGCGGTGTGGCTTTGGCGCGGGGAGAGTCGGCGCTGGTTACGAAATCTTGGCGTCGCCGCGCTTGCCGCCGTGATTTTGCAAGGCATTCTCGGTGGCTTGCGCGTTACTTTACTGAAAGATGAAATTGGAATCTTCCATGCCTGTCTCGCGCAATTTTTTTTGGGAATATTAGTTCTCATCACGCTCGCCACCTCGCGATCCTGGAACGCTGATGTCCCACTCGCGGCCGCGCCGAACCTGACGCGCATCGCCATTGTGACGACGATAATTATTTACGCGCAACTCGCTCTCGGGGCGACGATGCGGCACGAACATCGTGACCTCGCCATTCTCGATTTTCCAACCGCCTACGGAAAACTGATTCCAGATACCACTCCTGAAAAAATCATTGAGATCAATGCCTGGCGCGATGCGCGGGCACTATCCGACATCACGCCATTTCACATCTGGTTGCAAATGGCGCATCGTTTTCTCGCCGTGATTATCGCACTCGGCGTGGTCGGATGTTTCTTCTACACGTTTCATACTGCGACCCTCGCGCGCTGGTCAGGCGCGTGGTGTTTGCTGCTCATTGGCCAGATCACACTTGGTGCCTGGACGATCTGGAGCAATAAGGCAGCCGACATCGCGACGGCGCATGTTGCCGTCGGCGCGTCGATGCTCGCGACAGGCATCATCATCTCAGCGATTTGTTTGCATCATGAAAACTGAAGCGACTGAACCTGCAACAATGGGCGGCCACGAAATTCGCAGCCATGTTGTCTCGGATTTTGCCGAGTTAGTGAAAGCGCGATTGACGCTTTTGGTTTTGCTGACGACCGCGGTGGGTTTTTATCTCGGCGCAACGGGCCCGATAAATTATCGCGCGCTTTTTCATGCAGTCTTCGGCACCGCACTCGCGGCCGCGGGCGCGGCTGCGCTTAACCAGTGGTGGGAACGTCGTCTCGACGCGCTCATGCAACGCACAAAAAAGCGGCCAATCCCAGGCGGTCGCATGTTGCCGCGGGAGGCAATTATCGTCGGCAGTTTTCTTACGTTCGCGGGCGTCGGTTACCTAGCGAGTGCCTGCAACGGATTGAGCGCAGTGCTCGCCGCGATCACGGTCGGCATCTACATTTTTGCTTACACGCCACTGAAACGCATCAGCACGGCGAACACGCTGGTCGGCGCAATCCCCGGCGCGTTGCCGCCCATGATCGGCTGGGCCGCGGCCGCAGGCCGAGTGGATGCCGGCGCGTGGAGTCTTTTCACCATTCTTTTCTTTTGGCAAATGCCGCACTTTTTCGCCATCGCCTGGATGTATCGCGAAGATTATGCGCGCGCTGGATTTCAAATGGTGTCAAAGGGCGACGAGACCGGCACGCGCAGCGCCAGCCAGAGCGTTCTTTTCTGCATGTTGCTCCTGATCGTCTCCGGTATTCCCGCCTTCCTCGGTATCGTGCATCCGATTTACCTGGCGATAGAATTGCTGCTCAACGGTGCTTTCATTTTTATGGCCATGCGATTCTTGCGCACCCAAGTGGCGGGCGATGCGCGAAAACTTTTTCTCACTTCCATCATCTACCTTCCGCTGCTTCTCCTCGCCCTTGTGTTAACGAAAGTATGAAAGCGTCGCGGGCGTGGAAACTCACCCTCGTTTTGATCCCGCTGGTGACGGCGGGTCTGCTTTTTTGGCTTCGGCAAATGCAGGTGCACCAACTGGCTAATCGGTCGTTAGGCCATCTCGGGAAAATTCCTCCGTTTGAGCTGTCGAATCAGGACGGTCAGCCTTTTGGTTCCGCCCAACTCGGCGGAAAAATCTGGATCGCGGATTTCATTTTTACAAAATGTCCTGGCCCGTGCCCGATCATTAGCACGCGCATGAGCGAGCTCCAGAAGCCACTCGAGAAATCCGATGTGCATCTCGTTTCATTCACGGTCGATCCAGAAAACGACACCCCGGAAGTGTTGAGCGAGTACGCGCGAAAATTGCGCGCACAACCAGCGCGTTGGGATTTTCTCACCGGTCCGGTCGCGCGGATTTATTCGCTTTCACGCGATGGATTCAAGCTCGGTGTGTCGGACGACGATGGAACACCGGTGCATAGCACGCGCGTGGTTCTGGTCGATCGGCAGGGCGATATCCGCGGCTACTACGATTTGTTGGAGGCCGATGCGGTAACCAAGCTACTGGCCGATACGAATCATTTGCTGCGCGAGTAATTCGCGGGAGTTCACAAAAGCCCGGCGCCAGGCCCTTCTGCGCAAACCACGCGCAAATATTCGCGGTATTCTCCTTTGGGCAGGCGATCGACCAACTTTTCCAACGCCGTTTGATCGATGAAATTCATGCGAAAGGCGACCTCCTCCAGACATGCGATTTTCAATCCCTGCCGATGCTCAATTGTCGCGATGTAATTTCCCGCTTCGAGCAAACTGTTTTGCGTGCCGGTATCGAGCCATGCCATGCCGCGGCTCAGTAACTTTACGTGCAGTTCGTTCCGCATAAGATAGCGGGTATTCAAGTCGGTGATCTCCAACTCGCCGCGCGCCGAAGGTTGCAGTTGCCGGCAAAATTCGACGACGCGATTGTCGTAAACATACAACCCAGGAATCGCGAAATGGCTTTTCGGATCCTTCGGTTTTTCTTCGAGGCTGATCGCGCGTCCGTCCGGACCGAACTCGACCACGCCGTAGCGTTCCGGGTCGCGCACTTGATAACCGAAAATGCAGGCGCCGCGATCGAGGGCGAGCGCTTCGCGATAGAAATCAAGCCGTCCGTAAAAAATGTTGTCGCCAAGAATCAACGACGCGCCGGCATCACCAAGAAAATCCGCGCCGATCAAAAATGCCTGCGCGATCCCTTCGGGTTTTGGCTGGGCGGCGTATTCGATGCGGATTCCGAGCCATGCGCCGTCACCCAGATAATCCTGTAACATTGGCAGGTCTTTTGGCGTCGAAATAATCAGCACTTCGCGCAGTCCGCCGAGCATGAGGGTGGCGAGCGGATAAGAAATCATCGGCTTGTCGTAAACCGGTAGCAGTTGTTTACAGACAATCTTGGTGAGGGGGTAGAGACGTGTCCCGGCTCCGCCGGCGAGAAGGATGGCTTTTTTGTTCATGGGAGAGATGCAGCGGGCGCTTGCTCGTTCCAGCGCACGAGTAATTCTGACCACTGCTCCCAAAAAGGCGAGCGCCCCGTTTGCCAGAATTTGTTTCGCGACCGGTCGAGCACAAAGGAGTCTCCCAAAGATGCGGCCCAAGCCGGCTCGCTGAATCGTCCGCCTACGCATTCGCGCAACGCGTTTTGAATTAATGTCTCCGGCAGATCCGGTTTGGCTTCGATGGCAGCGCTCACACTTAGCGCGAGCATTCGTTTCAAGGTAAGCGCGCAAAAGAGTGCGCGAGAGCTGGTCGCGTGCAGATGCGAGATTTGTTGCGCCGTCATCAGCTTATGCAACGCCACGGCGAAGCGCGCCTGCCGCAAAAAAAAGGCGGCAGGTAAGCGATGATCTTCGTTGGCCCGCCGGTCCTCCAGCTCATGCGCCAGCGCGCGATTCATCTGCCACGCCGCCTCGATCACCATTTCGTCGGGTAAAAATTCCATGTCGGTCGCGAGTTGTTCATCCGCTTCTCCAAGCTTTCGATCGGTCGCCAATTCGCACACAAAGATCACCAGCGGAATTTTCCGTCGCCGCATCTCCTCTAGTTCGGTCGAAAGCCCGGGGACGGAGTCATCGGGCCAGCGATCAAGCAGGTAGGCGATCCGGCCTAACGACGAGACAAAGGCTTTTTTGCGCCGGGAATTTGTTGGCGGCAATGCTTTTTTCCCAAACTGCTCCAAGAGTGGAATGACCGTTGTTTCGATGCTGAAGTGTTGCTCGATGCGCCGCGCGCCGGCTGCTCCGAAACGAAAGCGCAAGTCCGCGTCGCGGCACAACGTCTCGAGGGCGGCTGCCAGTGTGCTGCTGTCATTTGGTGCGAGGAGCAAACCCGTTTCGCCATCTATGACTAACTCCGGAATGCCGGCCACCACGGTGGAGACCACGGGTCGCGCGGACGCCATCGCTTCCAGAATTACCGTCGGGAAAACATCACTCGCGCCCGCCGGATCGACCACCGAAGCAAGCGCGAATACGTCGCAGGCGCGCAATTTTTCCCGCACTTGCTCCTGCGAGAGGGCGCCTGTTAACACGACAAACGGATCCAGTTGCTGTTCGCGGATTTTCGTCTGCAACGCTTCGCGCAACGGACCGTCGCCGACAATCTCACAAAAAAAATCCACTTCGCGGTTTCGCAGTTCTGCGCACGCGTCGAGCAAGTAATCGAAGCCCTTGAAAGCGACCAGCCGGCCGATGCTGAGGATACGCGCAGGTCCGGGCCGCCGTTCTGGTGATGGCACCTGCGCGAAAAGGCGGAGATCCATTCCGTTATAGACGCGTTGGATTTTGTCAGCGGCTTGTGGGCAGCGTCTGGCCAGCAGTCCTCGGCTGTAATCCGTTTCCACCGCCACGAATTCCGCCGCGTCGCAAATTTCGCGCAGCAAATCGTCGTTGCCCAGGTCCGCCATGAAATCCTGGCCATGCGCGGTAATGCTGAATCGAATATTCCCCATGAGCTTGAGGAAAAGAGCGGTATGCGCGGCGCGATTGGCAAAGTGCACGTGGACGTGATCGACTTTTTCGCGCGTGAATAACTCCGCGAAGTAGCTGGCGTTCCGTGCGCGCGTCTCGGCCTTCACGCTGTCACCATATTTTTCTTCGTGCGCGCGGATGAGCTTCTCCGGCCAGCGCTTTTCGCGGCGAAGTTTTTCTTCCCACAGGCGCATGATTGGCGGCGGCGGTGCGTAGTGGACCGTCGCCTGGAGTTGCTGGGAGTGCGCGTGGCGGATGCTCGTTAACGGGGCGTGAATCGAACCGACCACGAGAGAATAGCCGCGCCGTTCCAGCGCCAGCATTTCCGTGTCGCAGAAAGTCTGCGAGAGCACCGGGTAACGCGAGTAGAGATAGCCGAGTCGCAAGTAGGGGTGAGCGGTGGAGAGGTTGGACGATCCCTAGGAAAATCGGACGTCTTTTCCTGGATCCATCTCGAAATCGAGCGTCAGCGCTTCCGTCGTGTTCGGTTTGATCACGTCCTCTTGGAACTTTACGTGGATGGGGTCTTCGCGAAAAATTTCGTATTTATCCATCGTCTCGAAATCGATTGCGACGAAGAAGGGCCAGGGATTCTCCGGGTCGATCCGCTTGCCGCATTTTATGCTCAGCACTTCGGTGATTTTCAGTAACTGCATACGCGCATTCATCATCATCTCCTCCACGCGGGCGGGAGTGACCTCGGGCTTGAGTTTGTAAACGACGATGTGATGGACCATGGCGGTAAAGGATTAGGCGGGGAACGGCTGGCAGGCAAGCGCCAAACGGCCTCGTCTCGGTCCGGGCGTGTCGGCTATTTTTTCCAGTCGAGCGCGCCCTTCTTTAGCGCGTAAAGGTAGCCGACCATCAAGATGCTGATGAAGCTCAGCATGCTCCAGAGAACCAGCTTGCTCTCCACGATCAATTCTCGATACACAACCGCCCACGGATACATAAAGACGATTTCGAGATCGAAGAGAATGAAGAGCATCGCCACCAGATAGAACTTCACGCTGAAACGTGGCTGCGTTTCCCCCTGCGCCACCATGCCGCACTCGTAAGCGGTATCTTTGACTCGCGTGCGGCGGCCGGCCTTGCCCAGAAGCACGCTCACCAGCAGCGCGGAAACGGCAAAGCCAATCGCCACGATGAGCTGCATCAGGACGGGCAAGTAGTCGCGGAGCATTAGCGTCGCCGGGAATAAAGCAGTGCCGCGCGAGAAGCGGGCGCCCTACTTGTTGTTCGCCGCCGCTCTCGCGATGGCGGCGTTGCGTGCGCTGGCGGCAGCGGCTGCGGCCGCCGGGATTTGCCCGTTCATCGGGGCAATCGCCTGGGCTAGGGCCGAGGGAATGCCTTTATATTTCTTGAGCGTCTTCTTCACCGCTCCGCGTGCGACCAAATTTTGCAGCTTTTCGTAAGCGCGCAGGCGCAGCATTTCCTCGCCGCCGCTGGCCGCATTCCGGGCGCGCAGATTTTCGTGCACAATATCGAAGAGTTGCTTGAATTCGAATGAAGCCCGCCGGGAAAGCACCGCTACCAATTCCTCCGTCACGAGGTCCGGAACCCGGCGGGAGAATGCATTTTTCTTAAGAATAGCCATAAGGCGTGAATGTTATCACATTTCGTTTTTCGTGCAGCAGAATTCTGCGCGCGCCTTCATTGGTTAAATAGCCGTCAGGGCAATATTTTCGGCTCCGCTACGGCGTGTCATCCGGGTCAGGCGATGGCGATGCTAGCGGCGGAGCGGAATATGGGGGCGCCGCGGCCGATTCTCGGTCGTGCTGCCGGTAAAAAATCATGGCCGCCGTGCCGAGGGCGGCCGCTCCCATCATTGTTTGATACACCGTGATTGGACCGACCGATTCCGACACGTATCCATCGCCATCATATCTCTGCGACATTACGATCGGACTGAGATGTCTGGTGATCACGCCTGCGTCCGGCAATTTGTCGAAGTCCACTGTATCCCGCAGCCCCGGAAGAAAGGCCGCGCTCATGAACAGCATCGGACGGACGACCGCATCGAACCTCGCATAGACCCGCGCAGGATCGATGTAGATAAACGCTTGCTTCGCCGCCGGCACCGCGCGCTCGGCGTTCTGAAAGTCGTTCGCGGCAGCGAGCTCAGAGTTTTTGTTTTGACTCCTCTTCAGCGCTGCTTCCACCGACGCCGGATCGATGCCTGCGACCAACATGCGATCTGAGAGGCCGACAGTGGGCGCTAAGGAGAAAAACATGCCACTCGATTGTGTCGAAAAATAATAAATGCCATCGACCTCACGACGCGTCCACGCCGCGGTTTCCGAATCTGCGGTCGTGAGGGTAGTGAGAATCTTGTTCGCCGCGGCCGCATCCTTCACTGGTAATGACGCGAAAAAGGAGGGCCAGTGCGATGTAGCCGGCCAGTCACCGACCAATCCGAATTCCGAACCGAAAGCGGCGTTCCAGCGCTCGGTCGTGATTCCGCTGGCGGAGGCTGTCGCGAGGATTTGCGGGAGAGCGCCCATCAGGCCCGGCAAGCTGGGGTTGGCCGGAAGACGCGGTGGCTGCGCCAAATTCAAAAAGCCCGCCGCGTAGAGAAAAGTTGCCTTCGTTGCGATCGCGAGCGACGCGCGAGCGAGATCACCGGACGTCGCAAGTGGCGGCATCCCGACAAAAATCGTGTCGCGAATTTTTCCGCCCTCAAAAGAGGTCGCGCCGCAGAAGTTTCGAAGCTGCCGCACCATGGCCACCTGTTCGGGCGCCGCCGTCGCGCTCTTCTCCGCCAGCGGCAGAAATTTCTCCACCAATTGATCGAGGCGCGCGTAGGCCAGGGCAGCGTAAGCTGTCGGCATCCGCTTCGCCGCCGGAGCGAACATTTTATCCGCCGCCAATGCGGTTGTCATTTCCTTCCGGCGTCCATCCACGCGATCGAGCAGCGGCTTTAACTGCTCGAGATCATTCGCGAAAAGGAACCACTGTCCGTCATGGACAGAGAAGAGACGTACCACGCCGGATGTGTCCGTTCGTATGCGATGCCCTTCGTAATCGAGCGACTCATGTTTGATCTCCGCGGGATCGGCAGAAGCTTGCGCCATCCAGTTGGCGACCATCGCTTCTGTCTTTTTGCCACCTTCCGTGCTCCGGAAACCGCCGACGATTTTCCACGCACTGAATTCGATCCCAATTACCGCGATGAAGGAGTCCTTCATCTCCAGAGATTGCAAATCCTGTAGTTTTTGCCCCACGCTGCCGCCGGCAGGAATTTTCCTGCGCGGTTTTTGCAAGAAGCTCTGCACTGCCGGTTCGCTCCACAGTTGGTAAAGATCGGCCTGGCGCCAATCCGCCAGCGCTTTATTGAAATCCGGCACGTGCAATAGCGCCAGCGTCTCCTTAGGTAAGAGCTTCGCGACCGAGTTCGGATTTTGTTGCGGGCGATGAAAAACGAAGGCGATCACCAAAGCGGTCAGAGCTGCGACAGTCACCAGCGTCAGAAATCGTCTCATGGGTCGAGCATTCTAAAGGAGTCTGGGGCGGTCGCGAATTTTCCTCTTCACCCGCGTGGATGGAATTTCCGGTGCACTGCCTTAAGCCGTTGTTGATCGACGTGTGTGTAAACTTGCGTCGTCGAAATATCCGCGTGTCCCAGCATTTCCTGAATGATGCGGAGGTCCGCGCCATTGCTCAGCAAATGCGTGGCGAAACTATGACGGAGCAGATGCGGATAAATATTTGCTTCCAGCCCTGAATGCCGCGCGCGTTCCTTCACGATTTGCCAAAGCCGCACCGTCGTTAACTTCGTCCCGCGTCTCGACAAGAAAATCTCGCTGCCGCTCCGGCGCTTCACCAGCTTCGGGCGCTCGGCGGAAAGATAGGATGCGAGCGCCGCGCAGGCCTTCGCTCCCACCGGCACGAGGCGCATTTTGTTTCCCTTGCCGGTCACACGTAAAATACGCTCCTCGAAATCCAGATTCTCCAGGCGTGCATTGGCCAGCTCAGAAATTCTCAGCCCGCTAGCGTAGAGCAACTCCACGATCGCCCGGTCGCGCAACCCAAGCGGATGTTTCGTATCGATGCTTTCGATGAGCCGCTCCACTTCCAGCTCGTTGAGCGTTTCCGGCAAAAAGCGTTCGATCCGGGGCAGCGTCATCGTCGCCGTCGGATCGCGCTCCAGTGCGCCTTTGCCGTTGAGAAAACGAAAGAAGATCTTCAACGCCACCACCACCAGTTTGATCGATGATGCGGAAAGTCCGCCGCTTTTCCGCAGCGCGAGATAATCGCCGATCAAGGGTTGCGTGACCTCGCGTGGTGTCGTGACTTTGCGCGCCGCTGCGCACCATTCCGCAAATTCCGTCAGCGAGCGCCGCGTCGAGAGCTGGTAATTATCCGACAGCCCGCGCTCAGTTGCGAGGAAACGAATAAATGAATCGATCTCCGGTTCCACGACACAGCTTACATTGACAAAGCACTCGCCTCTTCGATGCTCATTCTACCATGAGTCTGGATTTAAACACGCTCCTGCAGGATTGGCCGCACGAAAGCGGCGCTATCAAAGTGCGCAAAATCACGGGCCTCGATGGCCACGAGAAATTGCAACTCCGCATCGATCTCGGCATTCTCCAGATGGAAATGACTGGCCGTCCCGACGGACAGCGTCCGCATAACTGCGAGTCGCTCCTCGCCTACCATCAACGCCGGGCCGAGCGGGTGGAAGCGCGCGGCGAAACCTATGAGCTGAGCGGGGAGCAATGCAACGAGCTGCAACAGGAAGGAATCCAGTATTACCACCGCTACCTTAGTCTCTTTCAGATTAACGATTTCACCGGCGTCGTGCGCGACACCCAGCGCAATCTCGATCTCTTCGCCTTTGTCTCGGATCACGCCGAGCGCGACGAACTTATCTGGAGCTTCCAGCAATTTCGTCCGTACGTTCTCATGATGAACACTCGAGCCAAAGCATCCATCCTGCTCGGCGAAGGCAAATTTGCCGACGCCATGCACCAGATCGAAAGCGGACGCGATACGATCCAGGAATTTTTTCAGCAATCACACTTCCCGGAGTTGGCCGCGAAAAGCTCCGAACTCGCCTTCCTCGAAGAATGGCTGGAAGAAGTCAGCTCCAAGCGCCCACTCTCCAAATTGGAGATCATGCAGCGTGAGATGGAAGTAGCCATCGCCAGCGAATCCTACGAACGCGCCGCCGAGTTGCGCGACGCGATCAAGCTGCTGCAAGGTAGTTGAAAGTTGTCGTCCCGCGTTGTCAGACGCGGTTAGGTCAAACGCGCCAACCTTATCGCGGTCTGCCGTAGTTAGTAATATCCTCGCGCTTTGGAGTCGGCCAGACAGGTTCGAATCCCATCTCCGCTCTTCCCTTGCCGGAGTTTCATTGGCATGCTGTCGCCCACATGTTAGCCCGCATCTATTCGGCGGCCGTTTATGGAGTCGACGCCTATGAAGTTGAAATCGAGGTCAATGGCGCCGGCGGCGATCCCCACATTATCGTCGTGGGGTTGCCCGACGCGGCGGTGAAAGAGAGTCGCGATCGTGTGACTACCGCGATCAGTAACAGCGGTTATCGTTGGCCGCGCGGCCGCACGACGATCAACCTCGCGCCAGCCGACATAAAGAAGGAAGGACCCAGCTTCGACCTGCCCATCGCGCTTGGTATGATTGCGGTAAGCGAAGAGTTGGATGGCTCATTATTCGAAAAATTCAGCTTCGTTGGCGAGTTGGCCTTGAATGGCGCGGTGCGAGCCGTGAAAGGTGTCCTGCCAGTAGCTCTGGAGGCGCGACGGAGGGGGAAGGAAGCCATCTTCGTTCCGGAAGTAAACGCGCATGAAGCAGCCATGGTGGAAGGAATCGCCGTCTATGGCGTGCAGAATCTGCGTCAGACCTTTGAGTTCATTCGCGGGGAAACCACGATGCAACCGACGCGCGGCGACCTCACTTCGTTTTTCGAATCGCATCAGAATCATGATGTGGATTTCAGTGACGTGAAAGGGCAGGGGCACGTAAAACGCGCTATTGAAGTAGCTGTCGCGGGCGGTCACAACCTTCTCATGATCGGTCCGCCCGGTTCCGGGAAGTCGATGTTATCGAAACGCATCGCCACCATCATTCCGCCGATGTCGCTCGAGGAAGCGATCGAGAGCACGAAGATTCATAGCATTGCGGGAATGCTAGGTGGTGAGCAGGCCTTTGTCTCCACCCGGCCGTTCCGCTCGCCCCATCATACTATTTCCGATGCAGGTCTTCTCGGAGGTTCTACTATCCCTACTCCTGGGGAAGTAAGTCTCGCCCATCATGGGGTGCTCTTTCTCGATGAGCTACCTGAGTTCAAGCGTTCTACTCTGGAAGTGATGCGGCAGCCATTGGAGGATGGGAAGGTAACGATCTCGCGCGCCGCGGGAAGTGTTACCTTCCCTTCGGAATTCATGCTGGTAGCTGCGATGAATCCTTGTCCTTGCGGCTACTTCGGCGATCTGAAACGGGAATGCCGCTGTGGACCGCTTCAGGTCCAACGTTATCGGCAAAGAATATCCGGACCATTGCTCGATCGCATCGATCTGCACATCGAGGTCCCGGCGGTCGAGTATCGCGATATCTCCAGCACGCGCGCGGAAGAAAATTCCGCGACGATTCGGGCACGCATAGGACGCGCGCGCGAGCGACAACAGGAGCGCTTTCGCTCTGATAAGAAGACCAACTGCAACGCACGCATGGGTCCGCGTCAGATCAAGGCCAACTGCCAGCTCAGCGATGAAGCGCAAGAGCTGATCCGGCTGGCGATGGCGGAATTGAACCTCAGCGCGCGCGCCTATGATCGCATCCTAAAAGTCTCGCGTACCATCGCCGATCTCGCTTCGACCGGCGACATTACACCCGAGCATGTGAGCGAAGCGATTCAGTATCGGACCTTCGATCGCAGGCTCTGGGTTTGATGACCAAGCCGCGCAGTTGAAGGCAGCTTATAGTGTCATGTTAGTGGCCCATCATCTGCTCTCAAAGATGGATGCGAATCGTTCTTTGCGTTGCTTCTTCTCCTTTGCGGTGTCGCCTTTCCTATTGGCGGGCGCTTATTGCCGCTTACCATCAAAGACGTCAGTCTAATGTTGCGCGCCGGCGACAAACCGGAAGCAGTCCAGCATGAACTTTCCACACGCCATCTGGCCGCACCGTTAAACGCGACTGATGAAGCTATGCTCATAAAAACCGGTGCACCGGCCGCTCCGCCTATTACTACACATCCCATGGCCACAGGAGTTAAAGGCGATCTTGTTTATTAGAAGCTTCGCTCCAGGCGCGGCGTGCTTGGGAAGCTCAGTCGTTTGCTACTTTCGCACAGTAGCGATTTGACAGTTCCTTCGATTGGCGGTTGAGAGTTAGAACAGTGACCAGGATCCTCATCGCAGATGATCAGCGCGACGTGCTCGAAGCATTGCGCATTTTGCTGAAAGGCGCGGGCTACCAAACAGAGGCGGTCACGTCGCTCTCCGCGCTCTTCAGTGCTTTGGAGAACAAGGATTACACGCTCCTGATCATGGACCTCAATTACACGCGCGACACGACTTCCGGTCAGGAAGGTTTGGAAGTGATCCCGCGTCTGCAAGCGCTCGATAACACGCTGCCGATCGTGGTGATGACCGCTTGGGCGACGATTGATCTGGCGGTGGAGGCGATGAAACGCGGTGCGCGCGATTTCATTCCGAAGCCGTGGGACAATGAGCGGCTACTCGCGATTGTGCGCACGCAAGTCGAGCTCGCGGGGGCGTTACGAAAAGGGCGACGACTCGAAGCGGCGAATCAGTTGCTGCGCGGCAGCGCGCCGAATCTTATCGCGGAATCGCCGCGGATGCGTCCGGTGCTTGAGTTGATTGCGCGGGTCGCTCCATCCGATGCAAACGTTCTCATCACCGGTGAGAACGGGACGGGCAAGGGGTTGGTCGCTCGTGCGCTGCATGCCCTCTCGCCGCGCGCATCACACAGCATGATCACGGTAAATATGGGCGGATTATCCGAAGGCATTTTTGAGAGCGAGCTGTTCGGTCACGTGAAAGGCGCCTTCACCGATGCGAAAACGGATCGCGCGGGGCGGTTTGAGCTGGCCGATGAGAGCACGCTTTTCATGGACGAGATCGCGAACGTTCCGCTCAATCAGCAAGCGAAATTGCTGCGCGTCATCGAGACCGGCGAGTTCGAGCGCGTCGGCTCTTCCAAAACATTGCACGCGAATGTAAGGATCGTTTCCGCGACGAATGCGAATCCGCACGAGGAAGTGGAAGCGGGCCGGTTCCGGCAGGATCTGCTTTTTCGGTTGAACACGATTGAGATCGCGCTGCCGTCATTACGCGAACGCCGCGAGGACATCATGCTGCTGGCAAATAGTTTTCTGCGGCAGCACGCGAAACGGTATCGAAAAAACATTACCGGATTTGAGGAGGCGGCGCGCGACATTTTGCTGCAACATCAGTTTCCGGGAAATGTACGCGAGTTGGATCACGTGGTGGAGCGCGCCGTTTTGATGACCCAGGGGCCACAGGTGAAAGTGGCCGACCTTGGCCTAACGAGTGGGCGCGACGACTCAACCCGGCTGGAAGACATGAGTCTCGAAGAGGTGGAAGCGTTTCTCATCAAGAAGGCGCTCTCACGCTTTGACGGAAACGCCCGGAAGGCCGCTGAAGCCTTGGGATTAAGCCGCAGCGCATTCTACCGCCGCCTCCAGCAATATGGACTCTGAGATTTTCGGCTTTCGATTTGCGATCTGCGAATGATCAGTCGCCAGAAGATTCGGCGCTGGCTCACGCATGAAGGTCGCATCACGTGGCTCGCCTGCGCCGCCGCCGGGCCTGGGATTATCGTCGCCCTCTCACTTCTTTGGTTCGGCGATTACACGCCGAAAGTGCAGTGGACTTTGACGCTTCTTATTGCCGGATTTGCCTTCGGTTTTATTGCGAGCGCGCGCGAACATATTGTGCGCCCGCTGCAAACGATGACGAATCTGCTCGCGGCTTTGCGTGAAGGCGATTACTCGATCCGCGCTCGCGGGGCGCGCGCCGATGACGCCCTCGGTGAAGCTTTACTGGAGATCAATGCGCTCGGTGAGACACTGCGCCTCCAACGTCTCGGCGCTTTCGAAGCGACCGCGTTATTGCGCACAATCATGGCAGAAATCGACGTGGCGGTTTTCACTTTCGATCCCGAGCGGCGGCTGCGGCTGGTGAATCGCGCCGGCGAAAATTTGCTGGGCCAACCAATGGACAAATTGCTCGGGCGGCGTGCGCGCGATCTCGGTTTGGAAATGTGCTGCGATGCCGATGAGGATGCGCCGGTCACGCTGAGTTTCCCCGGTGGTTCGGGACGCTGGGGCGTGCGGCGAAGCTCGTTCCGCGAACGCGGCCTGCCTCACGAACTATTGGTCCTGACTGATCTCAGCCGCACCCTGCGCGAGGAAGAGCGCAACGCCTGGCAGCGACTGGTGCGCGTTATCGGCCACGAGATGAATAATTCGCTCGCGCCGATCAAATCCATCGCCGGCAGTTTGGAAAGTTTGATCCGCCGTGATCCGCCGCCCCCGGATTGGCGCGATGACGCGCGCAGTGGTTTGAACGTCATCGCAACGCGCGCGGAATCGCTCAGCCGTTTTATGCAGGCCTACGCGCGGCTGGCACGCCTCCCTTCTCCGCAAAAAGAACCGGTCAATCTTCCTGAACTCGTTAGGCGCGTCGCGAGTCTGGAGAGGCGGCTTGAGGTGCGAATCGCAGCCGGGCCCGACCTGACGATAAACGCCGACGCCGCCCAACTGGAGCAATTGCTGATTAATATTTTGCACAATGCGACCGATGCTGCGCTCGAAACCGCTGGAACTGTTGCCGCCGGATGGCGCGAAGCTGGCGAATGCGTCGAAGTTTTTGTTCGCGACAGCGGCCCGGGCATCATGAATCCGACCAACTTGTTTGTGCCGTTTTTCACAACAAAGCCGGGTGGGTCTGGAATCGGTCTCGCGCTCAGCCGCCAGATTGCGGAAGCCCACGGCGGGTCATTAACGTTAGCAAATCGCAACGGTCAGCCCGGTTGTGAAGCACTTTTGCGCCTGCCGAAATAGGTGTCTGAAACCGTCCCGCATTCGGGACGACAGAATCCCACAAGCGAAGTTTTCCGTGTCGGTCGCGTTCACGTGATCCAATCGCAATGGCTAAGGAATGAGGAGGTTATGACTTAGCTGCGAGCCGTGGCACGCGCATTGCAATAGTATGTCATGACAACGAAACATTTTTGAATCCAACAATGATGCGGAATGCATCTCAATGGAGAAATAAACTATGAAACCAAACATCCAATACATCGACAAAAAGAGTCGCCGCGGTTCGCTCGATCGCGATTCGCGTGGTGCTCAGTCGTTTCCGAAAACCGATTACAGCTTTCAGGCTGCGTCGCTTTCTAACATTGGTGGCCGCTGCCTCGGTCTGCGTCGGCCATCATTCCGCATGATCAGCCAGGGCTATTTTGAGAACGAAGCGCGGGTAGAATTCGTAACCGAAGCCGCACTTTTCAGCGTCATCGTGGCAACCGTCGCGGTGCCGCTGTTTCACAGTGCGAGCGCCTTGCTGCAGTTGGTGCGCTCGGTCGCCGCGTTCTAATTTCCGGAAATTGGCCGCGATGCGACAAAGCTCGGAAGCGAAAGCGGAAAACACCATTGTGCGGCCGAGCGGCTTTACCCCAACCGCTTCTGCCATGGATATTCCGCGTCCGAATGTCGCCCGCCAAAAACGCAAGCGCCGCATTATCATTATCGCGGCGTCGGCGCTTTCGCTTCTCCTCGTCACGTTTGCGCTTTCGCGGCTCAAACCGGCGGTGCCGAGCGTCGATCGTTCAACCGTATGGATTGATACGGTCAAGCGCGGCCCGATGGTGCGACAGGTGAGGGGACTGGGCACACTCGTTCCCGAGGAGATTCGCTGGATCGCGGCCATCACAGAGGGGCGCGTGGAAAAAATTGTCGTTAGGCCGGGTGCCCACGTCGAGCCCGACACGGTGCTGCTGGAATTGACCAGCCCGGAGGTCGAGCAGTCAGCGCGCGATGCCGAATTGCAATACAAGGCGGCGGAAGCCGAATTCACGACTTTGCGTGCGTCGTTGCAGCGCGATTTGCTGGAACAGGAAGCGAGCGCGGCCCGCGTTCACTCGGAATATCAGCAAGCCAAGATGGAGGCCGAGACAAACGATAATCTTTCCCGGAACGGACTGGTCGCCGTCCTCACGCACAAGACTTCCAAAATCAAAGCGGAAGACCTCGCCGCGCGCGACACCATCGAGCAAAAGCGTTACGAGTTCGCCAAAAATAACATCGAACCGCAGCTCGCTTCGAAACAGGCCGCCGTCGATCAAGTAAAAGCGAACGCGGAGATGAAGAAAAGCCAGATGGAACAGCTCAAGGTGCGAGCCGGATTTGCCGGCGTTCTACAGCAGTTGCCCGTCGAAGTCGGTCAGCGAGTTACTCCGGGAACCAACCTGGCCCGCGTCGCCGATCCGACGAAACTAAAAGCGCAGATAAAAATCGCCGAGACCCAGGCGAAAGATATTCAAATCAATCAGGTCGCGAGCATCGATACTCGCAACGGCGTCGTCGCCGGCCACGCCGTGCGCGTCGATCCGGCGGTCGAGCAAGGGACGGTCACGGTCGATGTCGCTCTCGATGGCGAACTGCCGAAAGGGGCGCGGCCCGACCTGAGCGTGGACGGCACGATTGAACTCGAACGGCTGGACAACGTCGTTTATGTCGGCCGTCCTGCTTTCGGCCAGGAGAATAATACCGTCGGAATATTCAAGCTCGTTTCCGGCAGTTCCGAAGCCGTGCGCACGCCGGTCAAGCTCGGTCGCAGCTCGGTCAATACCATTGAAATTGTGAGTGGTCTGCAACCGGGCGACCAGGTGATTTTATCCGACACCAGCTCGATGGACGCTCACGACCGCATCCGCCTTAACTAATACTAACATATAACTTAGATACACCACCATGCCTGCAACCGATAACTTGACCGAACAGTCCAACCCTACCTCATCCGCAAACGGCGCCAAGACATTGATTAGCCTCGACGGCGTCACCAAAGTGTTCCTGACCGACGAGGTGGAAACACATGCGCTTTCGGGGATCCATCTCGATATTCGCACAGGTGAATACGTCTCGATCGCGGGACCGTCCGGCTGCGGCAAATCGACTTTGCTCTCGATCCTCGGTTTGCTCGATACCCCTTCCGGCGGGAGCTATTCGCTGAAAGGAACGGAAGTCGCTAATCTTTCGTTTGCTGATCGCGCGCGCATTCGCAATCGGGAGATCGGCTTCATTTTCCAGAGCTTCAATCTCATCGGCGATCTGACGGTCTTCGAGAATGTCGAACTGCCGTTGACGTACCGCGGCATGAACGCCGGCGACCGAAAAGGCTTCGTTCTGGAAGCTCTGGAGCGCGTCGGCATGGGACATCGGTCCAAGCATTTGCCAAGTCAGCTTTCGGGTGGGCAGCAGCAGCGCGTGGCCGTCGCGCGCGCCCTCGCCGGCAAACCCGCTATCCTTTTGGCCGATGAACCGACCGGCAATCTCGACTCACGAAATGGAGACGCCGTCATGGCTCTATTAAAGGAACTGCACGCCGGTGGCGCCACGATTTGCATGGTGACCCACGATGTGCGCTTCGCCGAGCACGCCGATCGGACAATCCATCTTTTCGATGGCCGGGTGGTTGAGGATAGACTCGCGGCTTAGTCATCGTTGGTGAATGCCTCTTCGTTAGGCCCACGCGATGATTCAGCTTAGACACCTCGAGCGCTTTTACCCCCTCGCGAAGGGGAAATTCTTTTACGTCCTGCGCGACATCAATCTGGACATTGCAGAAGGCGACTTTGTTTCGATCATGGGTCCGTCGGGGGCGGGCAAATCATCCTTGCTTCATGTGATCGGAATGCATGATCACGCCTGGACGGGCGAGTATTTGTTTAACGCGACGGCGATTCATGATCTAAAGGCCAAAGAGCGCATGGCTTTCCGTAACGAACAGGTCGGGTTCGTTTTTCAAAACTATCATCTGCTTGATGACCTGACTGTTTACGAGAACCTCGACATCCCGCTCTCCTATCGTCGCTACAGCAAAGCGGAACGGGCAGCGCTCGTCGCGGACGCGCTCGATCGCTTCCAAATTGTCGGCAAAAAAGATTTGTATCCCAGCCAGCTTTCCGGCGGACAACAGCAACTGGTCGGCATTGCGCGCGCGATCATTGCGCAGCCAAAATTGCTGCTGGCGGACGAGCCGACCGGGAATCTGCATTCGAGCCAGGGCGAGGAAATCATGGAGCTATTTCGCAAACTCAATGCGGAGGGCACGACCATCATCCAGGTCACACATTCCGAGAAAAACGCGTCGTATGGGAACCGCGTCGTGCAGTTGCGGGACGGCTGGATCGCGAAGGGAGAATCATGATTGCTGATCTAAAATTCGCTCTGCGGATGCTCACGAAAACTCCGGGTTTTGCCGCGATCGCTGTGCTGACTCTTGCGCTCGGCATCGGTGCGAACACCGCAATCTTCAGTGTCATCGACAGAGTGTTGCTTCGCGCATTGCCTTTCGCGAACCCGCACGAGTTGATCGCGGTTTGGAGCAAGGTCGAACACGAAGCAGACCGCGAAACGAATTCGTTTCCGGATTACGCCGACATGCGCGACCAATCGCGCACCATCGACAGCCTGGCCGCCTACACCGAAGCGAGCAGCGTCCTGGGTTCCGGTGCCGAATCGCGTGAGCTAAGGGGGCTCGCGATTACCTCGGATATTTTTCGAGTGCTCGCTACGCAACCATTTCTCGGCCGCAGTTTCACGCGCGCGGAAGACACGGAGGACGCGCGCGTGGTCGTGCTCACCTACGAAGCGTGGCAGCGATATTTCAACAGCGATTCCAAAATTATCGGCCGCGATATTTTGTTGTCGTTGCGGCCGTACACCGTCCTCGGCGTGATGCCGCCGAACTTCCGCTATCCCGTCGGCTCATCACACGATTACCTCATGCCGCTGCATCCGCTCGTTTCGAATGAAATAAGAAGTCGTGGTGGACATTTCCTGCGCTGCGTGGGCCGATTAAAACCGGGCTTTTCTGTGCAACAGGCCAGCGCCGAAGTGCGTGCAATCGGCGCGCGCCTCGAGAAACAATTTCCCGATACA
This sequence comes from Verrucomicrobiota bacterium, assembly GCA_040003405.1. Lineage (GTDB taxonomy): Bacteria > Verrucomicrobiota > Verrucomicrobiia > Chthoniobacterales > UBA10450 > JBDUCP01. Next base: position 120 of record JBDUCP010000007.1, on the reverse strand, counting down.
AACACGGGACGCAGTCAGTCCGCGATTTCCTTGCATGATGACCTCGTCGGCGATGTGCGACCAGCGTTGCTGACTGTTCTCGCGGCGGTCGTCGTCGTTCTGCTCATTGCGTGTGCGAAT
>JBDUCP010000121.1:0-5737 GCA_040003405.1 Verrucomicrobiota bacterium | reverse complement strand
ACGCAGGCCGGCGACGTCTCGGCCTACATTCCGACAAACGTCATTTCGATTACGGACGGCCAGATTTATCTCGAGACCGATCTCTTTTATCAAGGTGTCCGTCCTGCGATTTCAGTCGGCCTCTCGGTCAGCCGCGTCGGCTCGGCCGCGCAGATCAAGGCGATCAAACAGGTCGCCGGCAAAATCAAATTGGACCTGGCGCAGTTCCGCGAGCTCGCGGCTTTTGCGCAGTTCGGCTCCGATCTGGACGCGGCCACGAAAGCGCGCCTCGATCGCGGCGCGCGGATCGTTGAGCTCTTCAAGCAGGTGCAATACAATCCGATTCCGGTCGAGGACCAAGTCGCGGTTCTCTGGGCGATGCAAAACGGTTACCTCGATTCGGTGCCGGTCGAGAAAGTGAAACAATTTCAAATCAAGCTGCAAGACTATCTGCGCACGCGAAAGGAAAGTGTCCTGGCCGCCATCGTCTCCAAAGGCGCGCTCGACAAAGATCTGGAAGGACAGCTCGCCGCCGCGCTCGACGAATTCAAATCGACCTGGCAATGATTTCGTTAGGCGCGTCGGATTCAACCATGGCCAAAACCCGTCAGCTCGCCCGTCTCGAAGGGGAGATTTACTTCGTGCGCGGGCAACGTGTCATGCTGGATTCCGATCTTGCTGACGTTTACGGAGTGTCGACCAAGCGATTGAACGAACAGTTTCGGAGAAACCGCCAGCGGTTTCCCGAAGATTTCGCCTTCACGCTTACTGATGAGGAACTGACAAGCTTGAGGTCGCAATTTGCGACCTCAAACAAACGAGGAGGCCGGCGTTCCCTGCCCTGGGTATTTACCGAGCATGGTGCGATCATGCTGGCGAGTGTGCTCAATAGCCCGATGGCGGTGGAAGCCAGCGTGCGCGTTGTGCGCGCGTTTGTGCGTCTGCGCGAGATGGTATCGGGCAACGTCCAGTTAGCGGCCAAGCTTGCAGAATTTGAGCGCCGACTGGACAAACACGACAGCGCGCTCGTCAATCTTTTCGCAGCCCTAAGGCATTTGCTCGAAGGGCCATCAAAGCAGAAGCGCGAGATTGGTTTTCATGTGCGCGAGCGCGGCGCACGTTATCGCACAAAGAAAAGAGCTTAGACCATGGCGAACACCAAGGACATCCGCCGCCGGATCAAATCGATCCGTAACATCGGGCAAATGACGAAGGCGATGCAGATGGTCGCCGCGTCGAAAATGCGAAAGGCGCAAAGTCTGGCGCTGGCGGGCCGGCCGTACGCGGCGTTGATGAATCGTGTTCTCGTCTCTCTGCAACAGCGCACCGACCCGACGCTGCATCCGCTTCTGCATGTCCGCGAAGTGAAAAAAGAACTCGTCGTCGTCATTAGCACCGACAAGGGGCTCGCGGGCTCGTTGAACACCAATCTTTTGCGCGAAGCGGCGAACTTCGATTCGACGAAAACCGGTTACATCGTCGTCGGCCGAAAAGCCCGGCAGTTTTTAGCGCGCTCGCGCCGCGAGATGCTGGCGGACTTTGAATTGAAGGACGCGCCCGCTTTTTCCGAGACGAAAGAGATCGCAAAGTTCTGCATCGAAAAATTTCTCAGCGGGGAAGTGGACAAGGTTTCAGTGCTCTACACGCATTTCGTAAACACGATCAGCCAGAAGCCGACTGTCCGGACCCTTCTGCCGATTTCGCAATTTGAATTGCCACACGGGGCCGCGGACTCCGCCAACTCGAAGAACGGCAGTGACCCCATGGTCGGCTACGTTTTCGAACCGAATGAGGAAGCGGTGCTCGACGCGGTCCTCCCCTATTATCTGCACTATCAGGTATTCCAGATGATCCTGGACGCGCGCGCCTCCGAGCACAGCGCGCGCATGGTCGCGATGAAGAGCGCGACGGATAACGCCCAGCAGTTCATCAAGGATCTCACTCTCGAATACAACAAGATGCGCCAGGCCAGCATCACCACCGAGCTGCTGGAAATCTCGACCGCCCAAATGGCTGTCGGCGCCTAACGAGTAATTATGAATAAAGGAAAGATCGTTCAAGTCATCGGCCCCGTGGTGGACGTGGCATTTGCCAACACCGGCGAACTGCCGCGCATTTATAACGCGCTCGAAATTGAGTACAAGGTCAACGACAACCCGACGAAGTTGACCCTCGAAGTCCAACAGCATCTCGGCGAAAGCTGGGTCCGCGCGATCGCGATGTCGTCGACCGAAGGATTGAAGCGCGGCATGCCAGTCAACGACACGGGCGGCCCAATTACAGTTCCAGTCGGCGAAGGAACTCTCGGCCGCGTCTTTAATGTCACCGGCGATCCGGTCGATAATCGCGGTCCAGTTAAATACGAAAAACGCTATCCGATTCACCGCAAAGCTCCCGAACTAACCGAGCAGGATACGGGCGCCACGATTCTGGAGACAGGTATCAAAGTCATCGATTTGATTTGTCCCTTCACCAAGGGTGGAAAAGTCGGCGCATTCGGCGGCGCGGGCGTCGGCAAGACAGTTGTTATTCTCGAATTGATCAACAACATCGCGAAAGGCCACGGCGGATTTTCGGTTTTCGCGGGCGTGGGCGAACGCACGCGCGAAGGCAATGATCTTTACACAGAAATGAGCGAGGCCGGCGTCATCGATCAAAAGGATTTGAGCAAATCAAAGGTCGCCCTCGTTTACGGTCAGATGAATGAGCCGCCGGGCGCGCGTCTGCGCGTGGCGCTTTCCGCGCTGGCGATGACGGAATATTTTCGCGATGAAAAAAATCAGGATGTGCTGCTCTTCATCGATAACATCTTTCGTTTCTCGCAAGCGGGTTCAGAAGTTTCCGCGTTGCTCGGCCGCACGCCGTCGGCGGTCGGTTACCAACCGACACTCGCAGCGGAGATGGGTGATCTACAGGAGCGCATTACATCCACGAAAAAAGGTTCCATCACTTCCGTGCAGGCCGTTTACGTTCCAGCGGATGATCTCACCGATCCCGCGCCGGCCAACACCTTTGCGCATTTGGATTCGACGATTGTGCTCGAACGCTCAATTGCGGAACTCGGCATTTATCCCGCGGTTGATCCCCTCGCCTCCACCTCCAAGTCGCTGGCGCCCGATGTCGTCGGCGAAGAGCATTACGCCGTGGCTCGCGGCGTGCAGAAGGTGTTGCAGCGCTACCGCGATCTCCAGGACATCATCGCGATTCTCGGCATGGATGAGTTGAGTCCCGAGGACAAGCTGTCGGTTTTGCGCGCGCGCAAAATTCAACGTTTTCTCAGTCAGCCGTTCCACGTCGCCGAAGTTTTTACTGGCACGAAAGGCGAATATGTTTCCATCGCCGAAACCGTGCGCGGTTTCAAAGAAATCCTCGACGGCAAACACGATGAAGTTCCTGAACAGAATTTCTACATGAAGGGCGGCATCGACATGATCAAGGAGTAGCAATGGCGACACTGCGCTTGGAAATTGTCACGCCGGAAGCGACCGCGTATTCCGAGGATGTCGAGATGGTCACGCTGCCCGGCGCCGACGGCGAGTTCGGCGTTTATCCAAATCACGTTCCGCTTTTGACAGCGCTAAAGCCGGGCGAGCTGCGCGTGCTGAAAGGTGGCCGAGAAAACTTTCTCGCAGTCGGCGATGGTTTTGTGGAAGTGACCGGCACTTCGGTTTCCGTTTTGACAGATGTCGCCCTCGAGCCAGCGCAGATCGACGTGAGTGCCGCCGAAGCCGCGGTCGCGCGCGCGCAGGCTGCGATGAAAGAAGATCACGGCTCCGAAGAAGTCGCGGCCATCCAGGCTTCTCTGCAAAAAGCGCTGGCCCAATTGCACGTGAAACGTCGCCGCCACGGATAGCGAGGGTCGTGGACGTTCCGGACGTGCTCGGGATTATCGCCGGCAACGGAGTTTATCCGTTACTATTGGCCGACGCGGCGCGACGTGCCGGCGTGAAGAAAATCGTCGCTGCCGCTTTCGGCGATGAAACCGACGATCAGATCTCGCGGAAAGTGGATGAGATTCACTGGCTGCGCGTCGGCCAACTGAATCGGTTGCTTGATTGCTTCCGTACTTCAGGCGTGACACGTGCCATCATGGCGGGTCAGATCGCGCCCCAAAATCTTTTCGATTTGCGGCCTGATTGGAAAATGTTGTTGTTGCTCGCGCGGCTCAAGCGTCGCAACGCGGAATCTATTTTCGCCGCCATCGCTGATGAATTGGCGCGTGCGGGTATCACACTTTTGCCGGCCACTTCATTTCTCGAAGATTGCCTCGCGCCCGTGGGGGTTATCGCCGGGCGCAAACTTACACCGCGCGAAGAAGACGATGTCAGCTTCGGTTTCCAAATCGCACGCGAGATCAGCCGTCTCGATATCGGGCAAACGGTTATCGTGAAAAATGGAACGGTGCTCGCGGTCGAAGGCTTCGAGGGCACCAATGAAACGATCAGACGCGGCGGCTGTCTCGGTGGCAAAAATGCCGTGATGGTTAAGGTGGCAAAGCCCAATCAGGACATGCGCTTCGATGTGCCCGTCATCGGCGTGGCCACAATCGATGTTGCCATGAAAGCGCATCTACGAGTCATCGCTATCGAAGCTTCGCGCACTCTGCTCCTTGAAAAGGAAGCCATCATCGAACTGGCGGGGCGCTCTCATCTTTCCATCGTGGCGCGGTAAGTCTTCCGAGAACGAACGCTTTAGCTTTTGGGTCGAAGCTATCATAATAGCGAACAAGCCGACCGTTCGTTAGGCTCGAAGACACGACAAGGTCTCCAGACCGATCTAGTTGAGCGTATCGCCTTTTTACCGATATTAGTTCCGGGCGCGTCACAGAAATGATCGCAAGCGCATCAAAAATCGGCCCGCCATTCGTCCCCGCGACATGTCTCCAGAACCAGAGCCATGCTGTGCTGTGGTGCGAAAGATAGGTCGCTGCGGGTCCGTCTTGCCGAAGTCCGCGTCGGTCCTCCCCATCAATCATAAGCCCAGCCGAAGTGCGAATAGGTGTAAGAAAAATCGGAATGGAGGAACGCAACACCACTTTAACCGCGGCTGGATCCTTGAAGACGTTAGCGTCGTGAATCCGAAATGAATGATTGGGTCCTAGGCCGAGGTTGTCGCCGCGTTCTTTCCCTCCTACAAAAATCACACGCTCAATTCGCTTGGTCATCTCTGGATGAAGCTGCAGAAAAGTAGCAAGATTGGTCAGCGGTCCGAGCGCCACGTAAGTCACATTCTGCTTTCGTAGCTCCCGAGCGAATGCTTCGCTAGCACTTGTTCCGCGTCCAAGATCGCGCGCCGATTCTGCACCGGGAAAAACCTGGGCAACCGTCAGGCCAGCCGGCCTCCCAAAATTCTGAACGAGAAATTGCGCCTTGCGAGTTGTGTAAGCAAGCGGCGCGTTCCCGTAGGTTGTACTGATCCCCGCGATGTGAATCTCGGGCGAATGAAAGGCCACGACCAGGGCAAAAGCGTCATCCACTTCGCGAATGGGCGATCCGATGGAAACATCGGTATCGATCCAGATCGTCGCCGCACCAACGCGGCATCCGACGGCGATAAAAGCCGCAAAGGCGAAACGTTTCTGCATTGCCATCAACATACCGATTGCAATTCGCAAATCGGCACTCGAAAATCAAAAGTTCTTTTGCGGGGTCTTAGCTCAGTTGGTAGAGCGCCTCAATGGCATTGAGGAGGTCAGGGGTTCGAACCCCCTAGGCTCCACTGTTTCTGTATTACATTAACGATCCTCACTTTGGTTTTT
>JBDUCP010000120.1:0-5749 GCA_040003405.1 Verrucomicrobiota bacterium | reverse complement strand
CGTGGCGTCGAACGCGATGTGCACTTTTCTCGCGATCAACACGGCGTCGGTGCAATTAATTCCGGCGACTGCGATCGCGCTGCTGGCGGCGGCGGGTTCTACACGGCCAACGGCGATCGTCGGCACGGCGCTCGTGGCGACATTGTGCGCAGCGACCGTTGCGATTACGGCGGCGAAGATTTTGGAGAGGCTTCCGTTCTTTCGACTGCCCGAAGCCCGCGTGGAAGAACGAACGGCGAGCGAATCAACCTCGGAACCGGCCGGGAATGCAGATGTGTTAGCGGAACCACCGATCCTGAAGCCACGAGCATGGACATCGATTGCGTTGCTCGCGCTCGCGCTTTTTTTCGTGGCGCTTTTCGTGCGCATGGTTTGGCCACAGCTTTTTAATCTTCCGACGGCAAACGATGCGAATGCTTTTGTGCGCAGTGTGAACGCGCTCTCGATCCTGGCGATTCCGTTTCTCCTGAGCTTTTTTCCGATCTACGCCGCCATGCGCGGAATCAAGGTGTATGAGGAATTTGTCGAGGGCGCGAAGGAAGGCTTCGGCGTTATTCTGAAAATCATTCCGTTCCTCGTGACGATGCTCGTCGCGATCAGCATGTTCAAAGGCGCGGGCGGCATCGACCTGCTGACGCGCCTGCTCACCCCCATTCTCGCGCCGCTGCATTTTCCGACTGATCTGCTCCCGCTCGCGCTGATGAGGCCATTGAGCGGCAGCGCAACGCTCGCGATTTTAACCGACATCATTCATCGACTCGGTCCGGACAACATCGTGAGCCTGATGGCGGCCACGATTTACGGCAGCACCGAGACGACATTCTATGTCGCGGCGGTTTACTTTGGATCAGTCGGAGTAAAGCAAACGCGTCACGCGATTCCGGCGGGTTTGTTAGGCGATCTCGCGGGGGTAATTGCTTCCGTGGCGATTTGCCGCGCAGTGTTCTAATTTCGGTGCAGAGTAATTTTTCCCTCGCCAGTCGTCCCTCGCATTTCCTATTGTCCGCCTTTTACCATGATTCAGCGCGATTATCTCATCATTGGAGCCGGCGTCGGCGGGGGCAGCGTCTGCGAAAGCATTCGCAAATATGACAAGAAAGGATCGGTCACGCTCGTCGGAGCCGAGACCTTCCACCCGTACAAGCGTTGGATGCTGTCAAAAACCTTCCTGCGCGACAAAACGCCGCCGCTGAAAAAATTGCCCTGCTTCGAGCCGGGTTGGTACGACGCGCACAAAATTGAAACGCGTTTCGGTGCCATCGTCACGCAGGTAAACATCGACCGCCGGCTGGCGGTGCTTGGAAATGGCGAGACGATCGAATTTAACAAGGCCTGTCTGGCCATGGGTAGTCGTCCGGTGCGTCCAGCGGTAGCGGGCGTAGGATTGGGCAACGTCATTTACGTGAGGACGGTGCGCGATGCGCTGGCGTTGCGCGAGATGGCGCAGTTGGAAAAGTTGATCGTAGTGGTGGGTGGCGGATTGCTCGCCTGCGAAGTGGCCGCCAGTCTGCGGCAGCTAAAATTTAAAGTCAGCATGCTGCATCGCAATGCCTATCTGTTGAATCGATACGTCGATCCGGAGACGGGCGCATGGCTCAGTGCCTTCTTCGAAAAGCACGGAGTGTCGCTTTCGTTAGGCGAAAGCCTGAATGGCTTCGAAGGCAAGACCGTGTTGCGCAATATTCAGACGAAGAGCGGCAATCGCATCGCGGCCGGCGTGGCCATCGTCGCTTGTGGCGCGGAACCGAATCTCGATCTGGTGCGCAATACGCCGCTCTCCGGCCCGCACGGTTCACCGGTCACGGAATATTTAGAGACGGAAGAAAAAGGCATCTACGCCATCGGCGATCTTTCCTTTTACCCCGATCGCTTAATGGGCGGGGTGCGGCGGCAAACGCATTGGGAAAACGCGCGGGAGCAGGGCTTGGTCGCCGGCGCAAACATGACGGGAAAGAAGCGGATTCGTTACGAACAAATTCCTTATTTTTGGAGTGAGATGTTTGATCTGAAGATGGATTTTGTCGGCGATTTCAGTCTGCAACCGACGCGGGTCAATCTGACCGGGAGCTATGCGAAAAAGAAATTCGTAGCGCGCTATTATCAAGGCGAACGGTTACGCGCACTTCTGCTCTGTCACGCCGCGCCGCGCGAAGTAGAGTCGGCGAAAGCGGAATTGCGGAATGCGATGGGCAAATAGGTTTCAAGATTGATCAAATCGTCAACATCGCCGATCTCGCAAATTTCAAACCGGTGCTGCGTCGCGGCGTTACGCAATAGCGCGAGCTTTACAATCCGTTTCAGGAAACGCTGAAAGCGGTCCAGACGATTTAATTTTCGCCGGCCGGATCTCGCGCCCTGCGCGTTGGTTTTTTTCGGCGAACGTTCAGTTGCGGTGGGTGCGGCGCGCACGATATTTCGCCGGCATGCGTTCGATCAACTGGCTTCGATTTACCTGGGACCTGACGCGGCTGCCGCAATTCGAAACAGCGCTGCCCGAACATTACGAGATCGGGCCAGCCACGGCCGAGGACGAAAAGGAATTGCGCAAGATCATATCGAGTTCGTTCGTGCTCGATCCCATGTGGAGCCCGGAGCTGCAGGAGGTAACGGAAAAAATCGAGTCGTGGCTGGACCGCGCGCTCGCCTCGCCCGCCTGTAGTTTTCTGGCGTTGCGCCATGGCACTCGCATTATCGGCGCCTCCGTGATTTCCACCGAGGCCGATGCTGACACGCACCTGATTCCCGGCCCGTGCGTCTCCATGGAATATCGCAATCGCGGGTTCGGAACACGCCTGCTGGAGCAGGCGCTTTCGCGTTTGCGCGAAGCCGGTTTGCGCGAAGCCGCCGGTGTGGCGAAAGAGAACTTGCCGGTTAGTAAATTCCTTTATCCGAAGTTTAACGCGACCTCATCCCCCTACGAGTTTACGCCGTTGGTGCCGGCGTAATCACCCCTTGGTGTCGCGAGGATATTCCGGCGGCGAATAGACATTAAGAGATCACCGCGCGTTACGGGCCGGTGTCCACGGCACGAGACGCGCGCGCGCCCCAGACTCGATTTCTGAATCCAAGCCGGCTTGTTCCAGCATCTCATTCGATATGATCCAGGATCTCAAGTTCGCTCTGCGGCAGCTTTTCAAGGCACCAGGATTCACCCTTGCGGCCGTCATCGTTCTCGCCCTGGGCATCGGGGCCAACACCGCCGTCTTTAGCCTCGTCCACACGATGTTTTTCGCGCCGCCGCCCTACGCCAATGCGCATGAAGTCCTCCAAGTCTTCTCGCAGGACAAAAAGAACCCGAAAACGTATCGCGGATTTTCCTATCCCACCTACACCGACATCCGCGCCCAGAACACCGTGTTCGCCGATGTCATGGCGTACAACCTCGCCATGATCGGCCTCGGCCAGAAAGGCGATACGCGTCGCACCTTTGGCGGCATCGTCAGCTCAAATTATTTCTCGGTGCTCGGTGTTCCGCTCGTTCGCGGCCGCACTTTTTTGCCGGAAGAAGAAACCCTCGGCCGCAACGCGCCCGTCGCGATCGTTAGTTACGCTTACTGGCAGAAACATAATCTCGATCCCGCCGTGCTCGGCTCCGAGTTACTGATCAACGGTCATCCCTTCACCATCGTCGGGATCGCACCGCGCGGCTTCACGGGTACGCTCCAAATACTCTCTGTCGAAGTCTGGCTGCCACTCAGCAATTACGAGCGCATCGCTAACGATTTCGAGCACGCGAATAAGAGTGCGTTCGGAGACCGCGCCGGACAACAACTGATCGTCGTCGGCCGACTTAAACCGGGAATGACCGCAGCGGGCTCCAAGCCCGCGCTCGAAGGCCTGGCTGCGAACCTGGAAAAGGCGTTCCCGGTAGAGCAAAAAGATCAGACTTTTACCACGACACCGATCTCGCGATTTTCTGTTAGTACGTCTCCTTCGGGCCAGGGTGGACTGGAAGCGATCGCGCCGATGCTGCTCGGAATGGCGATCGTGGTTCTGTTGGTCGCGTGTCTTAATCTGGCTAACATGCTGCTCGCTCGTGGCACCACGCGGCGAAAGGAAATCGCGATTCGCCTCGCGCTTGGCGGGAGTCGTTTCCGGATCGTGCGCCAGTTGCTCACCGAAGGATTTGTTCTGGCACTTCTGGGCGGCGCTTGCGGGCTAGTCCTCGGACTTTGGTCGTCCGATCTTCTCGTCGCTTCGCTCGGCAAAATGTTGCCGCTCGACATCGTCTGGTTGGCCGGACCGAATTTTTCCATTCTCGCGGCGACCTTCGCGTTTTGCGTTGTCGGCACGCTCGGCTTCGCACTCGGGCCCGCGCTCAAACTTTCCCGTAGCGCCGTCGTCGCCGATCTCAAAGAACAAGCCGGCGAAGATGTCGCTAGGCGACGGTGGAAATTCCTCCCGCGCAATCCGCTCGTCGTCGCGCAAATCGCGTTCTCGCTCGCGCTGCTCACCGCCGCCGCGCTCTTCATTCGCGGCGCGGGCAAAGCGGCTTCAGTCGATACCGGCCTCATCCCCGGCGCGAGCTTCCTTCTCGAGACGGATGCGAGCCTCGCCGGTTACGAACCGAAGCGCGGCCAGGATCTTTACCGCAATCTTGAGGAACGGCTCGCGTCGCTGCCCGGCGTCGAACACGCCAGCGTCTCGGCGACAGTGCCCTTCGGGATGATTTCGCTCAGTCGAAATGTTCAACGCGCTGGACTACAACCGGCGCCCGATGCCAAACCGGGAACGGCCGCCGAAGGCCTCGCCTTCAGTGCGGCCTGGAACAGCGTCGGCGCGGATTATTTCAACACTGTCGGACTGCGCATCGTGCGCGGCCGCGCTTTCAACCAGGCGGAGGCGACGCAATCCGGAGGCCCGATGGTAGCCGTTGTCGACGAAGTCCTCGCCAAGAAACTTTGGCCGGAAGGTGACGCCCTCGGCCAGCGCATTCAATACGCGAGCGACAGCGCACCCCGCGCGAAAAACGATGGCCGCGGCGTCGGCATGAGCGGCGATCTCAGTGGCGAAACCGGAAAAGAAACGATCGAGATCGTCGGCATTGTTCCGACAACAAAGCAGGGACTCTTCGAAAAAGATCCGCACGGTCAGATTTATCTTCCTTTCGCCCGCGGATTCCAGAGCAACGTCTCGTTCTTTGTCCGGTTCCGCTCGCTCTCCGCCGGCAGTGAAGCGAGCACCGCCGATCTTCTCCGCCGGACCGTGCGCGATGTCGATCCCGCGCTGCCCGTCCTCTCGCTTAAAAGCTTCGCGCAACATCTCGACAGCAACTTCCAGCTTTGGGTCGTCCGCGCCGGCGCCGCCATGTTCTCAGTCTTCGGCGGGCTCGCGTTGGGCCTCGCCGTGGTCGGTCTCTATGGCGTGAAATCCTATTCCGTCGCGCGAAGGACCCGCGAGATCGGCATTCGCATGGCTCTCGGGGCGCAACCCGGCAACGTCCTGCGCATGATTATGCGCGAAGGCTCAATCATGCTCCTGAGCGGGATCGTCATTGGTCTCCTCCTCGCCGCCGGTACCGGCAAGATTCTGAGCGGAATGCTTTACGAAGTCGGCGCTCTCGATCCCGTAGCCTTCACCTTCGCCCCGATCATTCTCGCCGTTGCGGCCTTGTTCGCCACGTGGCTGCCCGCCCGTCGCGCCACCCGCATCAGTCCGATGGCGGCGCTGCGAATGGAGTAGCTTTCTCCGCCGAGGAAGGTGGCTGGGGAGGGAATTGAACCCCCGACACGAGGATTTTCAGTCCTCT
>JBDUCP010000006.1:0-19549 GCA_040003405.1 Verrucomicrobiota bacterium | reverse complement strand
GGTCGCGACGAGCAATTCGTCGAAGCGCGCCAGCACTTCGGTGGCGTAGATGGTCAGAGTAATCTCATTCAGGCGCGGAGCGGCCTCGCTCGGACCATGCATCTGTCGAAAGCGCGCGGCGTTCCAAAGTTTCGTGGCGAAATTCCGGCCTTCTTCGATCTGCTTCTCGTCAAAGCCGATGTCCTGGCCGCTCGGCGCGATGCGCATCAAGCCGAAGCGCAAACCATCGGCGCCGTATTTCGCCATTAACTCGAGCGGGTCGGGCGAGTTGCCTAACGACTTCGACATTTTGCGGCCCTGTTTGTCGCGAATCAGTCCGGTGAAGAAAACGTCGCGAAACGGGATGTTGTCCTCGTCGCGATCTGATTTGCCCGGCTTGAATTCGAGGCCCGCGATGATCATGCGCGCGACCCAGAAGAAAATAATATCCGGGGCCGTGACTAGCACCGATGTCGGATAAAATTTCTTCCGCGTCTCCGCATCCATCGTTTCGTAAGCCCAGAGCCACGATGAGAACCACGTGTCGAGCGTATCAGGATCCTGTTTCCAGCCCTTGCCGGGGGATTCCATTTGCACTCGCACCTCATCGCCGTCGCCGTACCAAGCCGGGATGCGATGGCCCCACCAGACCTGGCGGCTCACACACCAATCCTGAATGTTCGCCAGCCATTGCGCGTAAACTTTCTCCCAATGCGCGGGAAAGAAACGAATAAGATGCTCGCGGACGACGCTGAGCGCTTCTTCGGTTTTTGGATAACGCAAAAACCATTGCTCGCTGAGACGCGGCTCGATCGGAACACCCGCGCGCTCGCTGAAGCCGACGGTGTTCTCGTACGGTTGTTCCTTGGCGAGCAGACCGAGTTCGGCCAGTAACTCCGCGGATTTTTTGCGCGCCACAAATCGGTCGAGACCATCCAGCTCCGGCACGGCGGGACAATTGATGCGCCCATCGGGATGCAGCACGTCGATCACTGGCAACGCATGCCGTTGGCCAATTTCAAAATCGAGTTTGTCGTGCGCGGGCGTTACTTTCAAAACCCCGGTTCCGAATTCCGGATCGATCGCTTCGTCGGCTACGATCGGCAATGCTGCGCGCGCGAGCGGACGCCAAACGTGCTTTCCGATTAAATCGCGGTAACGCGCGTCATTCGGATAAACGGCAACCGCGGTGTCGGCCATGATCGTCTCCGGTCGCGTCGTCGCGACTTCCAGAAATCGGCCTGGCTCTTCGACAATTTCATAGCGCACAAAATAGAGGCTGCCTTTTTGCGGTGTGGGAATGACCTCCTCGTCGGAGAGCGCGGTCAACGCTGCCGGGTCCCAGTTAATCATGCGCCGCCCGCGATAAATCAGCCCCTTCTCGTGAAGCCTAACGAATACTTCCTGCACCGCGCGGGCGTAATCGGGATCGAGCGTGAAACGTTCGCGCGACCAATCGCACGAGCAGCCCAGGCGTTTGAGCTGCTCGAAAATGATGCGGCCATGTTTCTCGCGCCACTCCCAGGTGCGTCGCAAGAATTCTTCCCGCCCGAGATCGTGCCGCGTGATTTTCTCATTTTTCCGCAGCGATTTTTCTACTGCTGTCTGCGTCGCGAGGCCGGCGTGGTCCGTTCCCGGCAGCCACAGCACTTCATATCCGAGCATGCGCGCGCGCCGGGCGAGAATGTCCTGGATCGTGTTGTTCAGCACATGCCCGAGCGTGAGGACGCCGGTGATGTTCGGCGGCGGGATGACGATGGAAAAAGCCGGCTTGGCCGACTGCGCATCGGCGCGGAAGTATCCCGCTGCTTCCCAATGCGCGTACCACTTCGGTTCAACCGTGGAAGGGTCGTACATTTTTGGCAGCTCGGGCATGGCGAGTGGAATGATGCGAGACCAACGCGCGATTGCAAAATGAAAACGGACATCCTCTCCTTTCTTGCTCGCGGAATGAATCGCGATTACGAGCAGGAGCACGGGCATGAGCAGGAGAAAATATAAAACGAGAAATTCCCTCCTATTTTTCGCGCTGCTGCTGACCGGCTCAGAACTGTTAGCCGAAGACTGGAATGTGCGGCAAGCGCAGGGTCGCGAGTACGTGACGTTCGCGAACGTGGCGCAGTTTTATCAATTTCCCGATTACACGCGCGTCAGCCGCACCGTCTCGCTGCGCGGCGAGCATCGCACCATTCGTGCCCAGGCGGGGACGAGCGAAGTGTCGATCAACGGCGTCCGTTTCTTCACCAATTTTCCGCTGGTCGGCAGTGGCAACGATGACCTGATCTCAGTGATGGACGTGAGCAAAATCATCGAGCCGGTCTTGCGTCCCAGCCGCATTCGGAATGGTGGCAAAGTGGAAACGGTGGTGCTCGATCCCGGCCACGGCGGGACTGATCAGGGTGCCTCCAGCAGTTGGGGCTCGGAAAAAACATTCGCGCTGGATGTTGCCCTGGCCGCTCGCACGCAGTTACTGCGCGCGGGGTACAAAGTGGAAATGACGCGGTCGGACGATACCGGACGTTCCAGGGAAGAGCGCGTCGATTTCGCCAATCGTTTTCCTAATGCGGTCTTTGTCAGCATTCATTTTAACTCTGCGGCGGGCGGCATCGGCGTGGAAAGTTATTCGCTCGCACCAGCGGGCGTGCCGTCGAACGCTTCGAGCGAACATCACGTCTCAGCCGCGGAGATGGGAGGCGAGGAGGGCAATGCGCAGGATGGACAGAACATCGCGCTCACGGCGGCGGTGCATGCCGCGGTCCTGTCGCGCCTCGTTGCTTTCGATCGCGGGATACGCCATGCCCGTTTTCACGTTTTGCGCGACGTGAAAATTCCCGCGGTTTTAATCGAATGCGGCTTCATTACCCATCCCGTCGAGGGACCTCGCATCGCGACGCTCTCCTACCGGCAGCAACTCGGCGTCTCCATCGCGCAAGGCATCCGAACGTATGATGCGGCGGTAAATTATAGAGCGGGCAGCGGAACGCTGGCTGCGGCAAAGAGAAGTCTGCCGGCGCATACGCGTTCGATCACAGAAGCGCTCGGCCCGGATTATTCGGGCGAAGCCGTTGCGCCGCATCCGCCGTCTGTTTCCATTAATCCCGGTGAATAGAAACGCGAACACGCCAGCCGATTCGTCCCGACCGATCGGCGTCTTCGATTCCGGCATCGGCGGTCTGACCGTGGTCAGCGCGCTACGGGCGTTGTTGCCTAACGAATCTATTTTTTATTTGGGCGATACCGCGCGCGTCCCGTACGGCGGAAAAAGTGCGGCGACGGTCCAGCGTTACAGCCGCGAAATCGCAGCGATGTTGCTGGACGAGAAAGCGAAGACTGTGGTGGTAGCATGCAACACCGCGTCCGCGCTGGCGCTCGAGCAACTCACGGAAAGTCTGCCCGTTCCTGTGACCGGCGTGATTCAACCCGGCGCGCGCGCCGCTGTGGCGGCCACGCGCAACGGGCACATCGGCGTCATCGGCACGCGCGCGACGATCGGCAGCGGTGCTTACGAACGCGCCTTGCGCGCGCTCAACCCACAGGTGCGCGTGACGGCGCGCGCTTGTCCGCTGCTGGTGCCGTTGATCGAGGAAGGCTGGCTGCAAAGCGCGATCACGGACGAAATCATTCAGCAGTATATCGACCCATTGGTAGGTGAAGGCATCGACACGCTCGTGCTTGGCTGCACGCATTACCCGCTGTTGCGCGAAGCCATGGCGCGGTTGCTCGGCGAGGCGATCACGCTGGTTGATTCCGCGCAAAACTGCGCCATCGCCGTGCGCGAACTTTTGCAACGCGAAAATTTATGCGCGCCGGCAGCGAGCAGCGGCGGCTTGCAAGTCGCGCTGACCGATCCTCCGGATGCGTTTCTGCGCGTGGCGCGCGAGGCTTTACAACTCGACGTTGGCGAAGTGGAAGTCCGCGAGATTACCTCGCGCGTTGATGTCATTTCCGGCGCACGGAGCAAAGAGCGAGAGCGGCGATAGCGCCCCCTAGCAACAACCCGAGTCGAATTGCACTACGGAATCCGCACGCCCATTTCCGTCTTTATCGCGTACATAATTTTCGGCGCGATCCTGGGCGCTTTTTATTCGGCGTAGGTGGCCGTCACGAAAGCTTTAGCTTATCCAGTGCGCTCCAATCAGGCTGGGGCTTGCCTTCGGCTCCCGATTTCTCAGCGTCCGTACGCACTAATTTCTCGGCCGGACACACCTGTCCGCCTTCGCGATCGCAATGCGGATGCGCCGGTAAATTCAACAAAATATCTTCGCGCACATAGGGCGCGAGATCGATCTCTTCCGGGCCGGTCAGCTCGAGATGCAGTGAGAAGGCCGGCACGTCGATGGCGTAGGCGAACGCTTCGAGACAGCGCACGCATTGCAGCTCCACCGGTTGCGTGATCGCGCCGCTCGCCCAGAGGGCGCCTTCTGAAATGCCGAGGTCGAGCGCATAACGCAACGGCCCGGTGCAACGCACGCCCGCTGCCTCGATCTCGGGTATGGAAAATTCTTCCTCGCCCTCGAGACGCAGGCCGTCGCTGTGAATGTGGCGGAGATGAATTTTCACTCGCGCAATCCTTCAGATTTTATCGCTTCAATTTTTTGCGCAACGCAGCCGCGACGCGGCGGGGAACAAACTTCGTCACGTCGCCACCGAGCGTTGCGATTTCTTTCACAATGCGCGAGCTGAGATAAGTATAATCTTCTTTCGGCATCAGGAAAATCGTCTCGACCGCCGGCTCCAGTTTGCGATTCATCAACGCCATCTGGAATTCAAATTCAAAATCGGACACGGCGCGGAGACCGCGCACGATGGCGATTGCCTTGCGGGCCACAGCAAAATCAACGAGCAAACCATCGAGCGGCGCGATCTCCACATTCTTGAATTTGCCGATCGTGTCGCGCAGCATTTCCAGCCGATCCGCCAGGGAAAAGAGTGGCTCCTTGCGATCATTGTGCGCGACGGCGACGATCACTTCGTCGAAGAGCTTGCGCGCGCGATCGACGACATCGAGGTGACCATTGGTGACAGGATCGAAACTGCCGGGGTAAATGGCGCGGCGCATGGGCAAACGTTCAACGCTCAACGTCAAGGTTCAACGTTCAATTTGGAAACTTGCCGGAGTAGAGCAGAATGCTGCGCCGAAAATGATTGAGCCGACTTATCGCACCATCGCCGTCGCGAGCACCTTTTCGCCGCGCTTTTTGCCGGTGCTGGCGGAAGCCAAACGCATTCGCGACCGGCTCGATGCCGCCCTGCATCTCATCTACGTCGGTCAGCGCGATGACGAAACGGCGCAAAAATTTCGCGCTGCTTTTCAGCAACTGCAGTTGCCGGATGATTCCACTATTATTTATCAGGAGGGTGACCCGGCCGCGGCGATCATACAGGCGGCGCGGGCTAATCAAATCGAACTGATCGTCGCCGGCGCGTTGGAGAAGGAAACGGTGCTCGTGCCACTGATCGGTAATGTGGCGCGCCGGCTGGTGCGCGAAGCTTCCTGCTCGGTCATGCTTTTCACCCATCCTGAGCATGATCCCAAACAACTGCGCCACATCGTCTTCATGGCGGATTATTCCGATCATGGCCGGAGTGCGCTACGCCGGACCTTACGTCTCGCGACGCGTGAGAATGCAGAGAAACTTTACGTCATCCGGGTGCATACCACGTTCGATGAGGCGCGAGCGAAGACGCGCAGCGGCGCGCCCGTGGAGGGCGTGGAAGCGGCGCGCACTCTGGAGGAAGAGGAAGTGGCGCTCGAACAATTTATCGACTCGGCGGGAGCGACCGAGGTGCCGATTGAAGCGCGCTGCATAACGGGCAACACCGGTTACGCTGCGCTCGATTTTGTGCAATCGGTCGAGGCGATGTTGCTCGTCGTGCCGGTTGATCCCGCCACTTCCGGAGATGGTTGGCCGACGCACATGGCATGGATCACCGATGTCATCCCGTGCAATCTGTGGGTCATCCGGTAGATGGATTCCGCTCCAGTTTTCGCGCCGTTCGGCGTGGCGCATCTGATCGTCATTGCGCTGACGATTACGCTGCCGCTTGTCTTTGCCGCGATGGCGCGACGAACAAGATCGGTTGCGCTCAATCGCGTTTTTTCGGCGGCCATCGCGGCGCTGCTCGTCGTCAACTACGTCGGCTACATCGTTTATCGCGCGCGTCAGGGCACGATCGATTGGACGGAGATGCTGCCCATGCAACTATGCGACTGGACGATGTTCGTTGTCATCATCGCCTTGGCCACAGGCGGGCGGCGCAGTTGGCTGGAAGTCGGATATTTTTGGGGCATCGGCGGTTCCTTGCAGGCGATCCTGACGCCGAACCTGCAATTCGGCTTTCCCGATTTTCGTTTCCTCAGCTTCTTTGCCGATCACTGCGGCATCGTCGTGGGCGTGCTCTTCCTCATGCTGAGCCTGCGCTTCCGACCGGATCTCCGTTCCATTTGGCGCACACTGATCTGGTCGGAAATTTATCTTGTAGTCACCTTGCTGGTCGATCGGCTCACCGGCGTGAACTACGGATTTCTCCTGCATAAACCCGAGGCGTTTTCGATTTTGAGTTACTTATCGGATGGGCGACTGCTTTATATCTTGCAGATGAACGGCCTCGCATTGGTATTCTTCGCTCTGTTGTATGCGCCGTTCGCGATTATTGATTTGACCCGCGCCCAAAATGAAACCCGCGCCACTTAAGATTGGATCCGTCACGATTGGCGGCAGGCAGCCCGCGTTCATTCTCGGGCCGTGTGTGATCGAGTCGGAAAAATTTGTCTGGCGGATGGCGCGTCGCATCGCCGAAATCTGTGCGGCCGAATCGGCGCCGTTTATTTTTAAGGCTTCGTACGACAAAGCCAACCGCACTTCCATCCGTTCCTATCGCGGCATGGGCGCGCGGGAAGGCTGCGACATTCTCGCGGCCATCGGTTCGGACCTGAGGATTCCAGTGACGACGGATGTGCATTCGCCGGCCGAAGCGGAAGTCGCCGGCGAGGGAATCGATGTGTTGCAGATCCCGGCGTTTCTTTGCCGGCAAACGGATTTGCTGCGCGCAGCGGCGGAGACTGGTCGCGTCGTCAACGTGAAGAAGGGGCAATTTCTCGCGCCGTGGGATGTAAAAAACATCGCTGAAAAACTGGCCGGTTTCGGCGCCAACAAATTCATTTTCACCGAACGCGGGACGACCTTCGGCTACAACAATCTCGTCGCCGACTTTCGTTCGATCTACTGGATGCGCGAAGCGGGCTATCGCGTGATTTTCGACGCGACGCATTCCGTGCAACGGCCCGGTGGTGCGGGCGATTCCACCTCCGGTGATGCGGCGCTCGCGCCGGTGCTGGCGCGGGCCGCGATGGCTGCGGGCTGCGACGGAATTTTCATGGAGGTGCACGAAAATCCGGCGCGCGCTTTATCGGATGGGCCGAACCAGATTCCGCTAAAGCAGTTGCCGAAGCACCTCCGCATGTTAAAGGCTATTCATGCTGCCGTTTCGTAGCGGTCGCACCCGTTTCTCAGGTGCATCGTGGGTATTCATTCTTTTTGCGCTGGTCAGTTTTTCAGCGCTTGCCGCCGACAAAAAAGGGAAGGATCGGGCCGATCCGAAAAGCAAGCCGAAGGAATTACCCAAGGCCAAGGAAGGTCTTACCAGCATCCCGATTCCAATTGGTCATGGCGCGAAGGGCCTGGTCTTTCCTGACTTCGATCTCAATGGCCACATGCGCGGCCGACTCGAAGCTGGCACGACAAAACGGCTTGATGAGGAACACCTCGAATTTCAGGGAGTGAAGTTCACCACCTTTGCCACGAACGAGCAGCCGGACCTCGAAGTCACCGTCAATACATCGACGTTTAACTTGCAGACGCAGGTGTTGACTTCATCAGAGCGGGCTACGGTCAAGCGTTCCGATTTCGAGGTCTCGGGCGACACCATGAAGTTTGAAATGAGTAGCCGGCAGGGCACTTTAACCGGCAACGTGAAGATGGTCGTGCACGGTAAAGCGCGGAATTCCGGGGCCGATGCCCAATGAGCAGGTGGCGCGTGCCCGGCGTTCTTTTTTCTTTCGCGCTGACCGTTACGATCAGTTGCGGCCAAGGCTCAGCTTCCGACAATTTGTCGCCGAAGAAGGAGACCGCAAGCAGCCCGAAGATCGCGGGTGTTCCGGACGAAGGGATAACAACCGAAATTTACGCCGACGAAGTTGTGTTCGATTCAGCGAAATCAATCGGCATTTTCACCGGCCACGTTATCGTGAACGATCCACGCTTTAACATTCAGGGAGAGAAGTTGACGATCTACATCAGCAAGAAACAAGGCGAGGGTTTGGAGAAAGCAGTGGTGGAGGGGAACGTCGGCGTGGTGCGTGAGCGGCCCAATGCCGCGGGTGGTCCGCCTACTCGTATGGTCGGTCGCTCGGATAAGGCGGTTTACACGGCGAAGGACGGCAATTTCGAACTGACGGGTTCGCCTCGAGTGCAACAAGGTTTGAATATGAATGTCGCCACCAGTCCCGACACCGTTATGATCTTGAATGAGAAAGGCCAACTCCAAACGCGTGGTCCTAGCCGCACCGAAATTCGGCAGGAGCCTAAAGCTGCCGCCACCCCGAAGCCGTGATTAGCGAGACTGCACCTATCACTTCCGGGACGTTTTCGGCTGGCAAACCGGCCGCGCCACAGCAAGTGCTCGCGACCGAACAGTTGGTTAAAATCTACGGCGGTCGCGCGGTTGTGAATGGGATCGACATTAAGGTGGGCGCTGGAGAGATCGTGGGATTGCTCGGCCCAAATGGCGCCGGTAAAACGACCAGCTTCTACATGGTCATCGGACTCGTTAGTCCAAGCCGCGGCCGCGTCCTATTTTCCGGCGTCGATATTACCAGTTATCCCATGTATAAACGTGCCCGACTCGGCATGGGTTACCTGCCGCAGGAGGAATCGATCTTCCGCAAGATGACGGTCGAGCAAAACATACTCGCCATTCTGGAAACGCTGCCGCTCAGTAAGTATCAGCGCCAGCAGCGTTGTGACGAGTTACTTCATCAGTTCGGCATCGAGCGCATCGCGAAGAACCTTGCTATTACACTTAGCGGCGGCGAGAAGCGGCGACTAACTATTGCGCGCTCCCTTGTGACAAACCCGACTCTGCTAATGCTCGACGAGCCCTTTAGCGGCGTCGATCCTATTGCCGTCTATGACGTCCAACAGATCGTGGTTAATCTCCGCAAATCCGGCCTGGCCATACTTATTACCGACCACAATGTGCGCGAGACTCTTTCCATCGTGGATCGGGCTTACCTCATTTTTGAAGGGCGCGTCGAGAGTGAAGGCACGAAGGATTTTCTCATCAACGACCCCATCAGCCGCCAGCTCTACCTCGGCGAACGATTCCAAATGTAGGCGAAAGAAATACCCATGATCTCGAACAACGCACACCCACCCGTCAAAGTAACCGGTCGCCATCTGCAAATTACCGAGTCGATTAGCGACTACTGCACGCGCAAGATCGAAAGCCTGCATCTCGACTATCCCAAGATCATCGAAGCACATGTTATCCTCGAGGTCGAAAAGTATCGGCATTCGGCCGAGGTCGTTCTCGTCTGTTCCAACCATATTACTATCGAAGCCTGCGAAGAAACGGACGATATGTACGCTGCGATCGATGCCGTTACAGATAAGGTGGCCCGACAGATGCGGAAGTATAAGACCCGCCTGATGCGAAACCATCGGCCGCGAAAGGACATCGTGCAGCACCTCGATGAACATGTGTTGCATCCTGAGCCAGTCGAGGAGGAGGAGCACCATGAGCACGCGGTCGTGCGCACGGAGCGCTATCCCGTGAAACCAATGTTTGTGGATGAAGCCGTCCTTCAGCTGGAAATGTCCAACCGTCAGTTCATCGTGTTCCTAAACGCGCGCAGCTCGCGGCTCAGTGTCTTATACCGGCGCAAGAGTGGCGACTTTGGTCTTATCGACCCAACCGCGAATTGAAGGCAGACTTATGGATTGGTCCCGTTACTGCGACTCCCTTGTCACAAACGGTGGCGAAAGAATCCGCTCCACACAGGTGGTATCCAAGTCCTTGACCTCGCCTTTCGACAAGAACTCCAGCATTATCTTATCCAGACACTCGGCATTAGTTAACCCTTCCATACCATGTCCGCCTTGAGCGATAACGATGTGCCTGCTATTTGGCAAATGGCTCGCGACTTCTTCGCCCCGCTCTGGTGGAGTTATCGGATCCATGTAGCCGGAAAATATTAGAACCGGAACGTTGGAGCTGACAGGTTCGTGGTAATCCTTTGGTATCTTCCCTTGCGGCCACATGCTACAGGCACGGGTCTGCTGGAATACTCGATAGTTACCAAATGGATTCTCGGCATTCATTTTCGCAGCTTCGTCCTGGTTAATGAACGGCGTATCTTCCGCGCAGGTAACGGATAAGTACATGCCATCGGCGATGAAGTCCGGCGCAGACCTGTCGGCAGGTATCACTTCTTTGAGAAACGGGGCAAAGTCGCCCTGGGCTGCCCGATGTATGATAAGTGGAATCTGTTTGGCGCTGGCGCGCGAATACATGCGAGTGCGCACCTTTTCTGCGAAGACGTCACGTTGAATTTCCACCGTAACAGGAGCGCTCTTATCGGGCGGAAAATACTCGACGCACGCCGGTTGCCGCCCCAATTGCTCGAGCAACTCCTGCCATTCTCGCTTCAGTCCCGGGAAGGCTGCGTGGCAGGCGGCATCGGTGTCGCATTCTTTCAGCAACAACTGCATGGCCCGCTCGGCCGCTTGCGCATGGTAAAGAGGCATCTTGAGATAGGTCGGCGCCACCGCCATGAGAATGGCACTACGAACGCGGTCGGGATGTTGCCGCATATAGACTAATACCGCGCGCGTTCCATAGGAGAGGCCAAAGAGGTTGATTCGGTCGTAACCGAGCCAGGCGCGTACTTCGTCCAGGTCGTCCATCGCGACGGACGTAGTGTATTGGGTGAGATCGGCCTTTGGTTCGAGAAATTGGCGGAGGGCTTTGACGTATTCCACCGGATACATCTCGGTAAGGTAATCCTGCGGGCTTCTCATCCTGGGAGGGGCAGCTAACGGATTTGATTTACCCGTACCCCGTTGATCTACTAAAACCACATCGCGATGGCGACGATACTCCTTCCCTTCGTTCGCATAGAAGCCGGCACCCCCGCTCGCGGCCACTCCTGGGCCACCGCTGAGGTCAAATAGTGGCTCTGCTTTCGGCTGCGAGTCGAGGGCTGGTAAAACCACGACGCTCAAGTCAATGGTGCGTCCGGAACGGGTCGCGCGATTTTCATAAACTGTTAGCTTCCCACATAGAAGCTCTTCCCCAATGTTCGGCAGCTTACACGGCTTCAGCGGATCGGCAGGAGGGAGCCGCCTGGTGGAATGATCTGGCTTATGGCAAGCAGCACTGAACGAAGCCAGCACGCTTAGTGCTAATGCATGGAACAAGCACCTGCGCGCTGCGAGGCTGAAGCGAAGCCTCAAGCTTTTGTTTTTTGCTTGGCCAGCTTGGCACATTCCTCAGCGCATTTGTCACATGCTTCGGCGCAACGGGCAAAGGCCTCAATCTTGGGATGCTTGGCGCACGCTTTCGCCAGCTCGGCGCAGGCGCTCGCGCACACATCGCAGATCGGGTAGGAGTACTTTGAACCGCGCTCGAGCAACTGACTCGTTAGCGTGGCGATTCGCGCCACGTCGCGCGCGATGACGATGACTCGGGTAACCGTGTTAACGTCGCGCTGGGCGAGACCGGCGGTGACCAGACGCTCGGAGCGGCGTCGTGCTACGTTACAAGCTTCGATACAATCGCTGAATTTGGGCGGCCACATGATTTTTATCCTCGGTAGGTAGATTGATGGTAGATTTAAGTGAGCAACTCCAATGAAATTAGATTTTCTCACCAGAAGCAAGAATTAATTGGCCTGCCACCCGCCGCACTATTCTTCCCCGTCATAATAGTCGAGTCCCTCGGAGCGGATAAGCCTGCGCTCAGGGGAGCGCACCAGCCATTTCTTGCTATCAGGATAATAGCACGACTCGCCGAATGGATTATCCGCCACGACATAGAGAATGAGATCTTCACTGCCATCATTGATAAGCTGGTGCGGTTGGTCCGGCGGAAAAATAAAGGCATCGCCCGGCTCGATCGTAGTGGTTCCATCCTTGTCTCTCACCTTGCCCCTGCCGGCGATAACGTGGTAAAACTCCCACTGCGCGCTATGCGAATGGTAAGGGTAGGGGAGCGTACCCGCAGGGATGCGGGTGATCTCAACGTCGAAAGGATGACGTTCCATGATGTCGGTCGAGAGTGGCTTCCTGCCCAAAGCTTCCGAAATTCCCTTGCCGGCGCCGGCGAACTTACCTGTGGGCGATTCCCAATGATCCTCAGTAATCTCTTTCGTGTTTACCTTACGCATGGTCATCGCTCACGCGCGATAGCAGTGTTTTGATCCTGCATGATCAACCACCGATCATTTCGTTTAACTACCACGAAGGTCCGGAGATGTTTCTCATTCTCGTGCCTTACGCCATCCGGTGTTACGAAAGTGCTCATGCGACTGGTGACTGTCACCACCGCTACCTCGGGCGTAGCAAAGCGTACGGCGAGGTCATCGATCGTATCGGTAACACCTTTGAGAAAGGTGCCGTGCACCTGCTCCAGTTCTTTCAAAACAGCTTCCCGGCCTCGCGTCCAACCACCGAGCGGGTTGATGTGGTTCCAGTCTTCGGTGGTGTAGTTCGCCCGATGACTCCACTGATGGGAATTAAAGTCGGCGTAGAACGATTGCACGACTTCACCCACGCGCTGTTCTTCCTGCGAAGTCTCAGCAAAGCTGGTAGCAACCGACGCAAGACTAGTTAGGATTAAAACAAGACGCTTCATGTGACGACGGCTGTCGCTTACACGTCGTAGTACATGGCGAACTCGTAGGGATGCGGACGGAGGCGCAGGGCGTCGTATTCTTTTTGTTTCATGGCAATCCAGTTGGCGACAAAATCCGCATTGAAGACGTCGCCTTTAAAGAGGAAGGCGTGATCCTCTTGCAAGGCTTTGATCGCGCCGCTCAAAGAGTCGGGCACGCTGGGGACATGGGCCAATTCTTCAGGCGGAAGTTCATAGAGATTCTTATCCAGCGGATCGCCCGGGTCGATGCGGTTTTCGATGCCATCGAGGCCGGCGAGTAACAAGGCCGAGAAAGCGAGGTAGGGATTGGCGGAAGGATCGGGCGTGCGAAACTCGATGCGCTTGGACTTGGGGTTAGCCGAGTAGGTAGGAATACGAATAGCGGCCGAGCGGTTGCGGGCGGAGTAAGCAAGATTGACCGGTGCTTCGAATCCCGGCACGAGTCGTTTGTAGCTGTTGGTAGTTGGATTGGTTAGACAAGTTAAGGCCGGAGCATGACGCAAGATTCCCCCGATGAAGAAGAGGGCCATTTCGCTTAAGCCAGCGTAGCCGTTCCCGGCAAAGAGTGGCTTACCATCCTTCCAAAGGGAGATGTGGGTGTGCATGCCGGAACCGTTGTCGCCGTAGAGTGGCTTAGGCATGAACGTCACCGTCTTGCCATGCCGGCGCGCGACGTTGCGCACGATGTATTTGTAGTATTGCATCCAGTCGCCCATCTGCTTCATGGGAGCGAAACGAATATCGATCTCGGCTTGTCCCGCGGTCGCTACCTCGTGATGTTGCCGTTCGATGGGGATGCCTGCTTTCTCCAGCTCGAGGCACATCTCATTACGTAAGTCCTGCAAACTATCGGAGGGGGCGACGGGAAAGTAACCTTCCTTCGCCCGGATCTTGTAACCAAGGTTAGGGAATTCTTCCTTACCCGTGTTCCAGTGTCCTTCTGAGCTATCGACGAGATGAAAGGACGAATTCTCGGAATAGTTAAAGCGGACTTCATCGAAGATGAAGAACTCTGCTTCCGGGCCAAACGAGGCGGTATCAGCGATCCCAGTACTTTGAAGATAAGCCTCCGCTTTTTGCGCGACGCCGCGGGGGTCGCGATCGTAGGGCTCGCGGGTGATCGGATCGACAATATTGCAGATAAGACTCAGGGTCGGCTCGGCATTAAAGACGTCTATCCAGGCGGTCGCTGGATCGGGGATGACGAGCATGTCGCTGGCGTTGATGGCGCGCCAGCCGCGGATGCTGGACCCATCAAATCCAAGACCCTCGGAGAAAATGTCTTCGTTATACTCGGTCAGAGTGGTGGTGAAATGTTGCCACGCGCCGGGCAGATCGGTGAATTTAAAGTCCACGAGCTTCACCTCATGGTCCTTAATCATTTTACTAACGTCAGAAGGAGTTTTGTCTTTAGCCATGTGTGGAAGTTAGAAGAGTTACATTGTTAAAATAGTTATATTGTTACACCAGCCCGATCTCGCCTCGATGTAACGGTGTAACTTTTTTAACCTTTGTAACGGTGCTACACCGCTTTTTCGCCGATCTCTTCCGTCCGAATACGCACCGCGTGTTCAACCGGAAGCACGAAAACTTTGCCGTCGCCGATCTTGCCGGTCTTGGCCGCCGCCACCACGACGCTGACGGCTTTGTCCACCATCTCGTCGGCGAGGACGACTTCGACTTTCACTTTGGGAAGAAAATCGACCGTGTATTCGCTGCCGCGATAGATTTCGGTGTGCCCTTTCTGCCGGCCGAAGCCTTTTACCTCCGTCACGGTCATGCCCTCAATGCCGAGTTCTGCCAGGGCTTCCTTCACTTCCTCGAGTTTGAACGGCTTGATGATCGCTTCGAGTTTTTTCATGTGTTGCAGTTGTCTTAGCAACGCGGCCGACAACGTGCAAGATCGAAATTTTTGTTCGTCCGTATTTGAGTCTCGGCCGCCGGGCTGAAACCGAATTGGGTGCCAGTTATTGTTGGCACCGGTGGCAAATTTGCCGCGTCGGATGCGCCGTTTATAATCGGGTCGCATGCCTTCCGATTCCTTCGTTCACCTCCACCTGCACACCGAGTACTCAATGCTCGACGGCGCGATCCGGATGAAGGAGCTGATGAAAAAAGCGAAGGAATATAAGATGCCGGCGGTAGCGATGACTGACCACGGCAACCTCTTTGGTGCGATCGAATTTTACCAGGAGGCGCGTAAGGCCGAGATAAAACCGATCATCGGATGCGAGGCCTACATCGCACCGCGTTCCCACAAGGAGCGGCCGAATTCCATGCGCGAATCGGCCTATCATTTCACGCTGCTGGCGCGCGACGCGACCGGTTATCGCAATCTGGTGAAGCTGATTTCGACCGCGCATCTGGATGGTTTTCACTATAAGCCGCGGATCGACAAAGAGCTGCTGGCACAACATTCAGCAGGCCTGATTGGCTTGAGCGGTTGCCTCGCCAGCGAAGTGAATTCCGCCATCCGCGCCGACAAACTCGATCTCGCGAAGCAGCACGCGGCCGAATATCGCGACATTCTTGGCGCGGAAAATTTTTTCATTGAGCTGCACGATCACGGCATGGCGGAGCAACGGCAATGCAACTGCGTTTTGCCACGAATCGCGCGCGACCTGGGCGTCGGGTTGGTCGCCGCGAACGACGTCCATTTTTTGCATCGAAGCGACCATGAGGCGCACGACGTGATGTTATGCATCGGCACCGGCAAGATGGTGTCGGATGAAAACCGGATGCATTATCTGCCGGAGCTGTATTTCAAATCGCCGGCGGAAATGCGCGAGGTGTTCAAGGATTTTCCGGAAGCGATCAGGAACACGCTGGAAATCGCCGATCGCTGCAATCTCGAGATCGAGCTTGGCAAATTTAAATATCCCGAATACGCGGTGCCCGACGGCCAATCGCGCGAAGCTTATTTGCGCGATCTTTGCCTGACCGGTTTGCGCGAGCGTTTTGGTGAACGCGCAGTGAACGACGCGCAACTGCAACAGCGTCTCGATCACGAACTCGAGGTGCTGGAGAAAACCGGGTTTGTCAGCTACATCCTGATCGTTTGGGACTTCATCCACTTCGCGCGGGAGCGAAAAATTCCGGTCGGCCCCGGCCGCGGCTCGGCCGCGGGCTCGCTGGTCGCGTATGTGCTCCGCATTACCGACATCGATCCGTTGCAATACGGCCTGATCTTCGAGCGATTCCTGAATCCCGAGCGCATTTCGCCGCCGGATATCGATGTCGATTTCTGTGAAGCGCGACGCGGCGAAGTCTTGGAATATGTGCGGGCGAAATACGGCGAACGCCGCGTCGCGCAGATTATCACGTTCAACAAACTGCGGGCCAAAGCGGTGTTAAAAGATGTCAGCCGCGTTCTGAGTTGGAATTACAAGGACGCCGAGCGCATTACCAAGATGATCCCGAACGAGGTGAACATGACGCTCGATGCGGCGGTTGAAAAAAATGCGGATTTCAAACGCGCCATTGCGCAGGAGCCGCAAACCAAACAGCTCTTCGAGTATGCCAAAGTTCTGGAGGGCTTGTCCCGGAATGCCGGTATCCACGCCGCCGGCGTGGTCATCTCCGATCGCGACCTGACAGAATACATTCCGCTCTGCCGCGACGTGAAAGGCAACGACGTCATCAGCCAATATTCGATGGGGCCGCTGAACGATCTTGGATTGCTGAAGATGGATTTTCTTGGGCTGAAAACGCTCACCGTGATCGAAGACACGCTCACTCTCATCCACCAACGCGCGCCGGAGTTTTCGTTGCAGAATATTCCGCTCGACGACAAAGCAGCGTTCGATCTCTACAACCGCGGCGAAACCATCGGCCTTTTCCAAATGGAAGGCGGAGGCATCACGAATTTGTCGAAGCAAATCGACGTCCGAAAACTCGACGACATCATCGCGCTGATCGCCCTTTATCGCCCCGGCCCGATGGAACTGATTCCCGAATTCGTCAAAGCGAAAAAGGGAACAGCGCCGATCAAGTACCTGCACCCGCTACTGCAGGAGATCTGTGCCGATACCTACGGAGTGATGATTTACCAAGAACAGGTCATGGCGGCGGCGAGCAAACTCGGCGGCTATTCCCTGGCCCAGGCCGATCTGCTGCGCCGCGCCATGGGCAAGAAGGACAAGGTGAAGATGGCTCTGGAGCGCCAGAGCTTCATCGAAGGGTGCGCGCGGACGAATAAGATCACCGAGAAAAAGGCGAGCGCGATTTTCGACTTACTCGAAAAATTTGCCGGGTACGGATTCAACAAGAGCCACAGCGCGGCCTACGGGTTGATTAGCTATCAAACCGCCTATCTGAAGGCGCATTATGCGGTCGAATTCATGTCCGGATTGTTGAGCAACGAAATCAACAACACGGACAAAATTTCGACTTTTGTCGGTGAGTGCAAACGAATGGGTATTCCGATCCTGCCGCCAGACGTGAACCGCAGCGGATTAAAGTTTACGCCGGAAGCCACCGGGGAAGATGGAAAATTGAACGCGATCCGTTACGGACTCGCCGCCATTAAAAACGTGGGGCAAGGCGCGATGGAGACGGCGATCCGGGAACGCGAGGCGAGGGGAGAATTCAAATCCCTGGAAGATTTTTGCGGCCGCCTGGATTCGCGCGTCGCCAATCGCAAAATGCTGGAGAGTCTTGTGAAATCCGGCGCGTTCGATTTTGTGGGACGCGAGCGCGCGGAGTTATTCACCTGCATCGATGAATCGCTCGCCAGCGCCTCGGCCTCGCATCGCGATCGCGCCAGCGGCCAGGTGTCGCTTTTTGGCGACATGTCGGAGACGGGCTCGAACGCAAGTAGCAGTCGCCGCGTCGCGCCCTGGACCGAGCACGAGAAGATGACCTATGAGAAAGAGTTGCTCGGCTTTTATGTGACCGGCCATCCCCTCGACGCTTATGCCGCGCTACTGGCCAATGGGAAATATCGCACCATTAATTCCCTGAACGAATTGGCCGATCGCGAGTCGTTCCAGATTGCTGGCGCGCTCGTGCAGATCGAGAAAAAATTCACAAAAAAGGAAGGGAAACCGTTTGCGGTTGTGTTCCTGGAGGATCTGACGGGTACCGTGGAGGTTGTTTTGTGGAACGAGCTTTTTGTAAAAATTGGCGAGGATCTTGCGCTCGGGCGGGTGATTTCCGTCCAAGGCACGCTCGATAAACGCGACGACGCGCTGCGCGCCGTGGCGCAGCGCGCCAGGATTTTGCGACGACCCGAGCCGGGGGTGGTTTTGCCTAACGAATCGAACGGCCATGGCTCTTCCGAGGCAATCGCGCCGCTCGAGCTTTATTTTCCGTCGACAGTCAGTGCCGACGAGTTGCGGCGCGTGCAGTCGATCCTGGCCTCTTCGCCCGGTCCTTCCCCGGTGCGGCTGCGTTTCTGCCGAGCCAATGGCGAATCGTTGCAGATGGATGCCGGTAGTAATCTGCGCGTTAAAATGACCCCGGCCTTGAACGAGCAACTCGCGCCCTGGTTGCGGCGATAGGCGGCTACCGAAACGCCTCCTCCACGGGTCCTAGCGTTAGCGCCTTGCCGGAGGGAGCGTCGCGACAAAATGAAAAGGTGCGCGGGGAGATAGAATTGTCGGTGCGTAGGGAGACGGTCCACTCCGACGAAAAAGGTTTTCCATGGAAAGCAACTTCGTCCACTCTCGGCTGCTGAAATTGCCAAAAAGTTGCGGGTGCGAAATTAATTTCATTCACGCAATCGCCCGCATCGAGCGACGTCATTTCAATCATCGGCGTCTGCGGGTAAATTTTTAGCGTAATCTGGCTCAAATCGTTGAAATCGATTTCACCGCGCGCGGAGAAACCGACGGAGTTTGGCGCATCGGGCCTGAGACTAAAATCAGCACCGGTGCATCTTATCGTGAAGCTGTAACTGTGCGCGTTGGTAAGATCGGACTTCGCGTTTACGCTGAACCAATCATTATTGCGACGGAGCTCGAATTGCTCGATGACGAGCTGCGATTCTTTTAGAACGACCTGCGCGCTGAACGATTCGGCGGAGGCGCCAAACACCACGAGTCCGCGACCCGAAATCGCGAGTTGGCCGGCAAGGTTTTTCTGGCGCGCGTTGACTGTGCCCACGGCCGAAATGGTGCCGGCAAAATCGGATGGGTCCGCTCCAAAAAGGCGCGCGAAATCTCCGAGATCATCGATGGAAGTGGAGATATCGCCCCGAAAATCGGGATGAAGCCAGCCTAACGAGTTCTGAGGAAGAGCGAATTCGCCATTGAGCGTGAACTGATTGCGGCGCTGCTTAACGTAAGCCTGCTCGATCTGAACCTCACGATGGTAGAGCGACGCGCCGACCATAACAGTGTCGGCGGTGCGATCGCGCCAGGTTAGACCGGTCACCTCCGCCCAAATGGTGGCGGAGGCTTCGTCGAGATTGGCCGTTTCTCCGCGAAAAGTGATTTTGCCGGCGTGGAGCGAGCCGCTGGCCCGATCGCTGAATTCAAGTGCATCGGACATCTGCGCGAGGGAAACCTCAGCCGCCGAGCCCACCACGTCCCAGATTCTTTTGCTCGCGCGATCGTCGCTGGAAACGCTAGCCCGCAATTTTCCTCCGAACGCATCCAGAGTGATTTCCATGCTCAAACCTTTCTCGCCGATG